>JADFXZ010000271.1:519-2818 GCA_015233265.1 Nitrospirota bacterium | reverse complement strand
TCTTTTTTGTATTAAAATAGTCGTTAATATCTTTGTGATAGTCAAGGTGGTCGCGCGTAAGATTCGTAAAGACCGCGACGTCAAACTCTGCCGCGTCAACCCTGAACTGTGCAAGGGCATGGGAGGATATCTCACTGACGGCGTAGTGGCAGCCTTCCACAAGCATCTTCTTTAAGAGCATTTGAAACTCCGGGGCCTCTGGTGTGGTGTGGTGGGCGCTGTAGATGGTATCGCCAACCATGTACTGAATCGTGCCAATCATGCCGGATTTCTTGCCGTGGGCGCTGAGAATTGAACGCATCAGATAGCATGTCGAGGTCTTTCCATTAGTACCAGTAACACCGGTGAGGCTGAGCTGGCGCGATGGGTCGCCGTAGTATCTTGCGGCGATATATGCAAGGGCCCTGCGTACATTGTCAACCCTGACAAGGAGAATATCACGCCCACTGAAGGCCTCGACATTGATCTCGTCTTCGTAGATAACGCTGTGCGCGCCTTTTTTTATTGCCTCTTCGATGTACTGGTGACCGTCTGAGTGCTGCCCTTTTACGGCGAAAAACATCGTACCCTTTTCTATTCTCCTTGAGTCATACGATATGCCGTGAGCGCGTTTGTCCAGATTGCCGTTTATCTCTCTGACGCCAATTTTGTCCAGTATTTGAGCTATATTCATTTTAGTAAAACCATTCCTTTCGATTTTCCCCGGCTGCTCAGTTGTGAGTTTTCTTACCGATGGATTGATTTTCGACAACCAAAGTTGTGTTTTTTAGTTTTTCTTCTTTGGGCACATTTAAATAAGTCAGCGCCTTAGTGGCTATGTTCTTAAAAACCGGCGCGGCCACAACACCGCCATAGATAGCGCCGCGTGGTTTCCACACAACCACTATCATGGAAAATACTGGCTTATCGGCTGGTACAAAGCCCACAAACGAACTGATAAAGTCCGTGTGCGAGTAGCCGCCGTGCGCACGATCATAGATTTGAGCTGTCCCTGTCTTACCCGCTACGAGATTGCCTTCGACTCGTGCGAAGGTTGCCGTACCACCTTCTTGTGTGACCATTGTAAAGGCAGTCTTGAGTATATCTATAGTTTTTTTCGAGATCATCTGCTCAGTGCCATCGTATCTTTTCTTTATAGGATGTGAAGTACCGTCAGCGGCAACTATTTCTTTGACTACTGAGGGCGATATCTTGTAGCCGCCGTTTGCCACGATTGAATATGCGGTCAGTACCTGAAGCGGGGTTGCGGCAACCTCCTGCCCTATGGGTATAGCCCCTATTGATGTACCTGACCAGCGCTCAGGGGCTCTGAGCCGGCCTGAAATCTCGCCGGGCAGGTCTATGCCGGTCTTTTCCCCAAATCCGAATTTCTTTATATAACCGTGAAGCCTCTGTTTGCCAAGACGCATCGCCAGCTTTATTGTCCCAACGTTTGAGGACTTCTGTATAACCTCCATAAAGGTGAGCACACCGTGCGGATGGGCATCTTTAACCCTCTTGCCGCCAACTTCTATAGCGCCTCCAAGGCAGTCGATCTTCTCATCGGGCCGCGTCAGGTTCTCCTCTAATACCCCTGTAGCCGTTACAATCTTAAAGGTCGAGCCAGGCTCGTAGAAGTCCGTAATGGCACGGTTTCTCCTTGCCGCGGGGCCGTATTTGCCGGGGGAATTCGGGTCAAACGTCGGACGGTTTGAAAGGGCAAGTATCTCGCCTGTGTATGGGTCCATCATTATAGCGGTTGCCGCGGTGGCGTGCCACTTTTCCATCTTATCGTCGAGTTCCTTTTCCATGATGTACTGAAGCCCCTGGTCTATTGTCAAAACAAGCGTATTGCCCGTTCTTTCGTTTTCATTCGTATTATAAAACATATTGCCGCGGGCGTCTTTTTCTACGGTGTATTTGCCGCCGTGTTCGACAAGTTCTTTATCATAGACAGACTCTATGCCTTCAAGCCCCTTGTTGTCTATGTTTACGAAACCAATGATGTGCGACGCCATATAGCCAAGCGAGTAGTAGCGCTTAGGCTCTGCCATCAGGCCGATTCCACTTAATTTCATCTCCTGCAGCTTATCGGTCTCCTCTATAGGGATTTTGCGCTTGAGCCACACAAAGTTCTTTTTTCCCCTGACCTGTGTTAACAGCTCATTGAAACTCACGCCGATGATATTTGATACCTCTTGCAGCCTCTTGTCACTTTCGTTATAGTTAGTCTTGTCCAGATAGACCGAGTTATTCTCGAGGTTTACGGCAAGGCGTCTGCCAAGCCTGTCAAGAATTATGCCGCGGCGCACCTGTACGT
>JADFXZ010000271.1:0-509 GCA_015233265.1 Nitrospirota bacterium | reverse complement strand
AACCTCGGCAAGGCGCTGATTTTCTGACTTCTTGACAAACTTATCATGCTTTATAACCATGATATCAAAAAGCCTTCCCAGCAGCACAAAAAAACCGACAAAGATAATAGCGTAAACAAATACGAATCGTTTGTTCATATCCACCTCGCCCCCAAGAAAAGGGGCGCGACTAGCCCTACCCCCGTAGGTTATAGCCGCTCTTTTACGTAGATTACTCTATTCCTGTCCGGAAATTCAAATCCCATTTTTTTAATAGCAAGGCTATCAACAGAATTCAGTGACAGGAGATTCTCCTTTTTTGCCATGAGATTTCTTTGTTTTTTAAGGAGTTCGTACTGCTTTTGCTGCATGTTACCTAGTTTATACTCAAGTGACTTTATAGATGTTCTCAGCCACAGCGTGTAAAACACACTAACCACAATCAAAATCGCACCCAGAACTAACAAAACGTTACTCATGATCGAACATCTCTTTTCACAAATCATAACCTTTGTCCTCCTCTGAGTTTG
>JADFXZ010000270.1:1605-2821 GCA_015233265.1 Nitrospirota bacterium | reverse complement strand
AAACCTGCCCGCCGAAATCAAGGATTACATAGTTGCCGGCAAACTAACCGCAGGTCATGCGCGCGCAATTTTGAGCATCCCAGACCCTGACGCCCAACTTGACGTCGCTGCCCACATAATCAATAATGCCCTAAATGTCAGGCAGACCGAGACCTTCTGCAAGAAACTCGCTGAGGATAAACCGCCCCCAAAGGCGCAGCCCCCGAAGGACCCCTTTATTGCCTCTGTCGAGGATGAGCTGATAAAGACCTTGGGCACAAAGGTACACATTAACCACGACGGCAACAAGGGTAAGATAGTCCTTGAGTACTACAGCCTTGACGAACTCAATAGATTAATCGATATACTGAGGATATAACAATGAGGGCAGCCGTAATTATACCATCACGATACGCCTCAACGCGCTTTGAAGGCAAGCCGCTTGCCTTTATTGCTGGTGTGCCCATGATAAGACACGTCTGGGAAAGGTCTAAGCAGGCGTCACTGCCGCAGGCGGTAATCGTTGCCACAGACGATGAGAGGATTTATAATGTGGTCAGGGGGTTTGGCGGTGAGGCGATAATGACGGGGACTCATCATAAAAGCGGCACAGACAGAATTTTTGAGGCTATGAGCGCCCCTCAATATGAAAAATATGATATAATAGTCAACGTACAGGGGGATGAGCCTCTGATAAGACCAGATATGATAGACTCAGTGATAGAATTATTAAGCGACAGCCGTGCGGGCGTTGGGACCCTGAAAAGTAGGATAGCCACGCATGAGGAGATACTTAATCCCAATGTGGTTAAGGTTGTGACGGACGCTGATGGCTTTGCCATGTATTTCTCCAGAGCGCCGATTCCGTACCACAGGGCACTGACAACTGTATCCAGTGACTGCAAAATTATTTTCCGCGGCGGTATTCAAGAGATGCGCTATTATAAACACATTGGCATATACAGCTACCGCAGAGAAGTCCTTACGCGCATGGCCAGTTTGAACGAGAGTCCTCTGGAGAGGGCTGAGTCTCTTGAGCAGCTGCGGGCAATGGAAAGTGGCATCATAATTAAGGTTGGCGAAACGACTAACGAGACCATAGGTGTAGACTGCCCCGCCGACATAGAGAAGGTTGAAAAATGGCTAAATACATATTCCTAACCGGCGGCGTTGTGTCGTCACTTGGCAAGGGCATAGCGGCCTCATCTATTGGGGCGCTCCTTGAGGGGCGCGGCCT
>JADFXZ010000270.1:0-1583 GCA_015233265.1 Nitrospirota bacterium | reverse complement strand
CCGTATATAAACATAGACCCAGGTACGATGAGTCCATTTCAGCACGGCGAGGTGTTTGTCACAGACGACGGCACGGAGACCGACATTGATCTGGGGCACTATGAGCGGTTCACGCATATACGCACAAACGTTGCAAGCAACTATACCTCAGGAAAGATATACTATAATGTTATAAATAAGGAGCGCCACGGGGACTATCTTGGGCAGACCGTCCAGGTAGTGCCACACATCACCGATGAGATTAAATCAGTGATAATGGCCCTGAGTCCCGGCGTGGATGTGGTCATAGTAGAGATAGGCGGCACAATTGGAGACATAGAGAGCCTGCCGTTTCTTGAGGCAATCAGGCAGATGCGCTTCGATGTGGGCAAGGAAAATTGCTTTTACATTCACCTGACCCTTGTGCCCTACATTCACAGCGCCGGTGAGCTGAAGTCCAAGCCTACGCAGCACAGCGTCAAAGAACTTAGGGCGATAGGGATTCAGCCGGATGCCGTTTTGTGCCGGTGTGACAGGCCGCTGCCTGAGGATATGAAAAGAAAGATTGCGCTGCACTGCAACTTAGACTACGGCGCGGTCATAGGCGCCCTTGACGTAAAGACTATTTACGAGGTCCCGCTTGTGCTGCATGAAGAGGGACTTGATGAGCTGATTGTAAGAGTATTTAATTTGCAGACCAGACCGCCGGATCTGACCGTATGGAAAGAAGTGGTCAGGAGGATAAAAGAACCGGTAAATAAGGCTGTCATCGCAATGGTCGGCAAGTACATAGAATATCAGGACGCATACAAGAGCCTGGTCGATGCTCTGATTCACGGGGGGATTGCCAATGACGCCGAGATTGTTTTCCAGTGGGTTGACGCCGAGGAGATTGAGCGCTCCGGGGCGCAGCGGCTGCTGTCTGAGGTAGACGGCATACTTGTCCCAGGCGGATTTGGCAACAGAGGGATCGAGGGGAAGATTCAGACTGCCAGATATGCCAGGCAGAAGAATATCCCATACTTTGGGATATGCCTCGGTATGCAGTGTGCCGTGATAGAGTTTGCGAGAAATTGCTGTGCGCTGCCAACAGCCAACAGCTCTGAGTTTGATGAGGACACCCCTGAAGCAGTTATCTATCTGATGGAGCAGTGGTATGATTTCAGAAAGGGGCACATAGAACAGCGAACGACCGAAAGCGCCAAGGGCGGCACGATGAGGCTTGGGGCGTATCCATGCGCGCTTACCCCGGGTACAAAGGCGTATGCCGCATATGGGCGCGATGAGATATTTGAAAGACACAGGCACAGGTATGAGTTCAACAATAGATACAGGGAGCTGCTCCAATTGAAGGGATTAATCATCAGCGGACTGTCCCCTGATGGGGAACTTGTCGAGATAACGGAGCTTGCTAACCACCCGTGGTTTGTGGGCTGCCAGTTTCACCCGGAGTTTACCTCAAAGCCAACCGAGCCGCATCCCCTGTTTCGGGCATTTATCGAGGCGGCGCTCAAAGAAAAGAAACACCTGTTTCCATTTGAGAGAATACCCCTGCGTACTCAGCGCAGCGAGGAAAGACTATAGATGATGTCCCCTGAGGAGGC
>JADFXZ010000095.1 GCA_015233265.1 Nitrospirota bacterium | reverse complement strand
CTCAAGAAAAAAGGGGGGGCTGGCTGCTTTTCTATTGTGACACAGTCTGTTGTCCAGAATGACGACATAGGGTCGGCAGGACATACTGTTGTTTTATAACTTATAAATGAGCGTCAATGCCTTCTATGTATATCGCGTTATCGTCACACGTGTAAAGAACGACGATTCTTGGTGTTCCCGCCACTTCATCGGCAGCCTGAGCATAAAGATAGTACTTCACACCTTCGATTATTTTAAAATTAGCAATCGACTGGCCCTTATGAGCGAGTAACCATTTCAATGCATCGTAAGATTCTACAAATCTGTTGAGTTCTTTTGTGTACTTATCAATATTATTTGCTACATCTGCTTCCTCTACTATTTCTTTTAGACTTTTCCAACTGTTCAATATTATTCTCCTTTAGTGGCATATGATTAATGATTTTATCTGCCCAATTAAAATCTGAATCCGTTAATTCATCCGGCCTATTTGCTAAAACCGTATAGATAGGAATCTCCTCGTAGTCCTTTGCCATATCCCAAATGAAATCATGCGATAAACTGCTGATAGATGCAGCCGTATGATTGTCACAAACACTATCCACAATATTATCTATAATGTTTATTTGGTCATCACTAAATAGGTTAACATTAGCTTTCCCAAATGTAACAAATTCATACTTTGGATAACCGTAAAAATCTGTTTTTAATATTTTAAGTTTGTTTTCACTTCGCAATTCACTAAGCACGTCATCAATCCTAACCGGCACAGGGCCAAATTGTTTTTTCAGATAGCTCTGTTCACCACTCATTGACTTGCCCCAAAGTCTATAAGAATAGGTATCTATATACCACAATATCTTGTTTAGTCTAGTTCCGTCTAACTTTGCAGGGTTGGAGCGACATTTCCAACATATATAATAAACCAACTCTTTCAACATGTCATAATTTCCCATCTCTTTCCCCTTTACCTCTTCTATTCCATAATTGAACGAAAAACACATCTATACAGAACAATCTCTTCCTTAGAATATCAGCCATGATTAATTATTGTCAATAGTAAATATTCCCATAGCCCTATCTACAACATATACCATTGCACAGCTATTCTTTTTCAAACTGAGACACTACCAAGTCGATTAATAAAAAAACGGCGGAGACAGTCCAACATGTCTCCGCCGTGCTTTAAATTATCTCAGATTATCTCTCTACTAACATTGCAAAGCCCATGCCGCCGCCGATGCACATGCTGATTATGCCGGTCTTGTGGCCCTTGCGTTTCATTTGTCTCATTCCTGTGACAAGCTGTCTGGCTCCGGTGCAGCCGATTGGATGGCCAAGCGATATGCCGCTGCCCAGTTCGTTTGGCTTGTCGTTAGATAGACCCAGCTCTCTGAGGCAGCCTATGGCCTGAGCGGCAAACGCCTCGTTGAGTTCCCAGCAGTCGATGTCTTTTACCGTCATATTGTTGTCTTTGAGGAGTTTTCTAACCGCTGGAACCGGTCCAAGACCCATGTAGGCCGGGTCAACGCCGCCTGTGGCAAAGCCCTTTATCTTTACAAATGGCTCAAGGCCGTATTCCTTTGCCTTGTCCGCCGACATCAGAAGCACAGAAGCCGCGCCGTCGTTTATTCCTGAGGCGTTTCCGGCGGTAACTGAGCCGTCTTTTTTGAATGCCGGCTTCATCTTCGCCAGTTTTTCCAAAGTGGTGTCCATAGGTCTTTCGTCGGTGTCTATTATGGTGTCTTCCTTGCGGCCTTTGATTACCACGGGGACTATCTCATCTTTGAATGAGCCGTCTTTCATGGCAGCCCGCGCCCTTTGGTGGCTCAGAAGGCTCAGCTCATCCTGTTCCTGCCTGCTAATGCCGTATAAATCCACGATGTTTTCCGCCGTTATCCCCATGTGATAGCCATAAAATATCTCATACAAGCCGTCATATACCATGAGGTCATGTACCTCGCCAATACCGGTTAAGGCCATGCGATAACCCCATCTGGCCTGCAGCATGGCAAATGGGATGTTGCTCATGCTCTCCATTCCACCGGCAATGATAACATCAGCCTGCCCGCTTGCTATGGAGGCGGCGCCAAGGGCTATGGACTTCAGCCCTGAAGAGCATACCTTGTTTATCGTATAGGCGGGGGTTTCTTTTGGGACTCCGGCTCTGATCATCGCCTGTCTGGCAGGGTTTTGGCCCTGTCCGGCCTGTACGACATTGCCCATTATCACGTCGTCTACAGCGACTGGTTTAAGGGAACTGTCGTAGTCTGCATATTTTTTCTCTAAATCTGTCGTACCCCTGTCTTTGAGCTTATCCGGGGCAAAGCTATGTGCAGCGTCGCTGACAATGGGTCTGAGACCCACCTTCTTTAATGTCTCCTTAATAACGAGTGCGCCAAGGTCGATTGCCGATACGTCTTTCAATGAACCGCCAAATGCCCCCACAGCGGTTCTAACTCCACTTACCACCACAACATCTCTCATAATCCCTTCTCCTCCTTATTTAATTATGGCATGGTCACATGCCGCAAATCTCCCCGGGCTCAGCGGCTAAATGGCGTCAAATCCCCCCATGCCGCACTCCCGTAATCTTAGTATATTAATATCGTCTATTGCCCTGTCTTATGTCAAGTGCGCAGGATGTGTTGTGTGCAAAGTTATATGTTATAATTATCTGACGCCTGAATATTATTTACCGCCCTTGCTGCCTAATCTCAGCGTGGAAAACAATATGCCCCCAAAAAGCCAAAAAAGTGGATAGGTATAATCAAAGTCGAAGCATCCCTGAAATACTATTGCCATAAGGGTGGACATTATACACAGCGACATTATTTGTATATATGTCTGCTGAGACCGTATTAACTTAATGTAGGATTTAGCTGTGACGAAGACTATAGAGAGAAACAATGAAAGCCCAATAAGCCCAAAATCAAATAAAAATGAAAACGGCACACTATGGGCGTGAGGCGACCTTGAGAAATACTTATAGTTTCCGATGCCAACACCAAAAGGCCACTTGCCGGTCAACCCTGTGAAGCCTACACCCCAGATAGTCCTTCTGCCCGGGCCTGCCCCCTCCTTTACTGTTAATCCGGGGTCAAGGACATCGCCCGTATCCACAGCCTTTTCCCCAAGCATCAGCAGTCTCATTATAGTATCTTCTTTTCCTGCCAGAACGGAAAATATCTTCTGTTGCACCACATAAAAGACTAGTAGCGCCGAAAGAAATATTGCCGCACTTGTCACAAAGTATCTAGATGTTTTATTGTGGAAAAATAAAAAAAACATGCCCATCAGGATAAATGACGCGGCCCCTGCCCTGCTTTCTGTCCCTATCAGCACGGAAAGCCCTAAGATGAAACAACATACAAGAAAAATCCTTTTCTTTAACCCACTCTCGGTCAGAAAAAGGCCGGCAGATACGCCCATAAATATATTCATCAGCATCGATGTCTCATGCGCCTCCTGCAGCCCGTGTGCCTGCACAGGCGAGCCATCGACAGACAAGAGGCCGCCATAGTTTCTCCCTCCTATTGCTATTGATTCAAAAAACTCATGCTCAAATATCGACGTATCAATAAATCTGAAATAATACGACATCACGGCCTCAAACAGGCATGAAAACACAACAGCCCACATTATCATCCTGTGAGTCTGGTCTGTGGTCACGGCTGAGACAATTATCACTAGCAGCATAATATTCGTCACCAGATAGTAGTACTGAAACATGCTGTGTTGAATGTTCTCAGTCCAAAACAGTGTAAACGCGGCATAAACCGCTATCGAGATAAGGAGTAAATTTACCGTGCTTTTGTCGTCAGATTGCCATAACGACGCCCCCTTGTGAAGTAGAAATCCCACGCACGTAAACAGAAAAACTGGGGTAAACACCGGCAATAAATTAATATACGCGTCACTTACCTTGAAATTCCACTCGCCGGTAAACACGAAATATAGGCTGTCTCTGGAGATTGGCACAAGAAATATCAGCAGATATACCCCCCACGCCGGTTTAATAGAAAAAAGAACCGTGAAAATCACAAGCAGGTTGAGGGCTATGACAATATAAAATGGATATATCACGCAAAGCACAGCGTTTGAGCTGAGATAAACAAGCAGGAGAATTCCTTTGAGGTAATCCTTCGTGGACATCAGGCGCTATCTCTCAACAACCCACTAAGTATTCGCACATGCTCATTGGGCCTCTTCTATATAAACGGGTACCGAAGCTGCCCGTATGGTTAAATCTCCAGTGTCGTCTGTGGCGGCGGCTGTGGTTACAAATGCGCTGTCATAGTCAGCAATCTGCTTGCCAGAAAATACCTTAGGGACTGACATCGTTATGTTGACTTTCGACGCGGCGGCAAGATTAAGAGTTACGGGCGTGGCCTGCTGATTATCGCTCCAGACCACCCATATGTGCCTGCCGCCTTTTAAGAATCTGCAGATAAACACGCCGTCCGAGTCCCTGATGGTTTCAGTCAGTTTCCAGTTCGAGCCTTCGAGTGTTTCAACCATCTTCTTATACGTATAGTAGGCAAGTTTTTTATGGCTGTTGCCGTCGTTTTTCTTATTATTGACAAGGGCATAGAAGTTAAAGGGGTCATAGGGATTGCCGCCGAATTTATAAAGCTCCATAACACCGTTCCAGTAAACCCTTGTTATTCCAATAGAAATGGCATAGACGTAAGTCTTTACAACGCCTATGGCCTGGTCTGTCTCTGTCTGGGGGGGCAGCGTAAACTCCCGGGCGCGCGGGGTGCCGTCATACAGAGCGGTCTCTAAAAATACCGGCATCTTGTCGATATTGACGCCGTAGTCAGAGAGTATCTTTCTATATACATCTAAACGGCTCTTTATTATCCTGTAGTCCTTGAGGCCGTGGAAGTGTTGTTTAAAGGCAAATACATCAAACAATTTACCAGAGCTGGCACCGTCTTTTAATATTTCATGTAAGAATCTGCTATTAGCGTCACTTGGCGAGGCGGCAACCCCAGCACCCGGCAGCCCCCCAAGCACTACATAACACTCCGGACAGACGGACTTGATTACCCCATAGGACCTCTTTAGAAACACCGCATATTTCACGGCATTGCCGTCCCAGCCTGAAAACTTCCCCAACGGCTCAGTGTCTATTTCGTAGTACTTCACCCTGTCTTTAAAGGAGGCAACTTGATTTTTCAAAAGCGGTATATACCGGTCATAGTCGATATTGGGTGGGAAGAGACCTGGGAAAGTGCCGACCCTTGTGTAGATATTTATATCACGGGGGAGATTTTTCAGCTCAAAGGGCAGTTCGGCAACCCACTTTGCCCCCAAGTCTAAAAGCATAGTGTTGATTGCTTCTTTTGAGGCAACCTCGGGGGAAGCCATCCAGTACTCATACGGGCCGAGGATTCCAAAAGGAGAATCGGCGTAGAGGTGATTGAACCTGCCTGATAAGGGGGCATCAGCTGCGGCGCCAGCTGCGTTGATAAGCGCGTCAATATTGACGGCATTAGCGGCGTCATTGCCCTTTAAATAGGCAATCCCGGCGCTTATGAGCTTTAGTGTGAGGGCGGGGTTTCCGCTGTCGAATGCCTCCTTGGATTTCCTGTCTATTTCAATGGCCTTTTTGATCTTCTCCTTATCAGTCTGCCGCGACAGCATCCCTTTAAACTCCATAATTTTCACATGGATATCATCGGCAACTGGAGGCATTGGCAGGGGGGCTGCCCTCGGCTGCGGCACATATGCCAAGACTATTGCAAGCAGTATAACTAATGACAAAAAGAAAATCTTCACGCGGCTCCTCGATGCGCGGCACTTGCGGCGTTGTGCCGCTTTTTTTATTGCCGCAATTATTCTACCAGAATGACCCGCGTCTGTAAAGCGGTATATAAAACCCTTGTTTCGATATTGGATTATAAATAAGTATTAAAAGGGCTCCAAAGATGTCTTGGAACCCTTTGTGGTGCATGTCAACGGAGAATTAATATTATTTTGTGCCGCTTCCACCTAAACGGTTATGTGTAACGAGTTAGAAGAAGAGGTATTTGAGCCGTTGGTGCTCGTAGGGGCCTGAACCTGCCCGGCGCTTGAATGCGGATGCTTGTGCTTGCCGCTGTGGCTCTGATGAGCCGCGTATGGGTTTGGCTGAGCGCTTACCGATGATACCATTATATATTACCTCCGTTTGTTATTGATTCTATATGCCTTCGCACATCCACTATTGGTTAATGCATATATCATGCCAAGGGCAGGAACTGCTGCCCTGGCCGCGTTGCCGCCTTTTTTGCAAGATATGGAACAGGAAATAAATTCCTGCTGAGGCATAATATTCCCAAATAGTGGTGATTTGGCAGGTGCACCGGTTGTTTGCAGATGGTCAGCTCTCAGGGTTATTCAGCCGCCACGCTACCCTCTCCAGCAGCGACACACCCCGAAACTGCTCGATAAGCCCCGATGGGTAAAAGCCAGCGGGGAGCTTAGGCTCGACCAGTTCGGCATTGTCATATAAGCTGGACTTTTGTACCTTTTTTTTGCTGGCAAAGATCACAGTATTGCTTGACCCCATGCAATCCAACGTCGATACACTTTCAAATGCCCCGTGTATGAGCCTGAGATTTTTCCTGTATAATGCCCTATTTCCAGTGATTATATTGACTGCCACAATACCGTTTTCTGTAAGGCAGCGCGATACGTCGGCATAAAACGTCTCCGAATAGATTGACTCCGACAGGTGTGCCCCCGTGTAGGCGTCTAAGATAATAATGTCATAGGGGATAGTCGATTCCTTGATGAAGGAAGCGCCGTCATCTATAAAGAGCCTCAGGCGGCTTGATAGGTTGAAGTGAAAAAAATTCTTTGCAATGTCCGCAACCTCGGCGTCAATCTCCACGACATCTATGACAGCCCCCTCGGCCGCTTTGGAGATGGCCGTGGGGATTGTCCCCCCGCCAAGACCAATTACCAGTACGCGCTGCGGCACCGGTACAAATAAGAGGACGCACAGGCAATACCTGGCATACTCAAGCATAGGCAAATAGGGATTTTCGAGGTCGGCCTCGGACTGCCTTGTGTTCAGCGGACACCACAAGGTGACGATGCCTTTGTCCCTTGTGACCATCATGCTGTTAATCTCGCGCTTTAATAAATATAGGACTTCCCGATTATTCATATCAATATATACCGCACTGCCGTAATATTATGCCAAACAGTCTTGTTTCGTCAAATAGTTTCCTCGCGTGAGCTCCCAGGACCGCGTCAAAATAAATTGAGACGGCAGGGCGGCTCAAAAAAAAACTAAAAAAATTCATTCCATATAATGAAGCCCTTGTTGTATAATAGGGGCATGTTTGAATTTAACAGGATAAAAAGACTGCCGCCGTATGTCTTTGCCATAGTGAATAATCTGAAAATGGAGGCAAGACGCCGCGGTGAGGACATCATTGACCTCGGCATGGGCAATCCAGACCTGCCAACACCGCCGCACATCATCGATAAGCTGCGCGAGGCGGCGAAGAATCCGAAAAATCACATGTACTCGGCCTCCCGTGGAATCACTCAGCTGAGAATGGCTATCTGCGAGTGGTACGACAGACGCTACGGAGTCAGCCTCAACCCGGACGAAAACGCCGTTGTCACAATAGGTGTAAAGGAGGGCATGAGCCACCTGATTCTGGCCATGATAGAGCCGCAGGATGTTGCCCTTACGCCAACTCCGGCGTATCCGATTCACCCCTATAGCGTGATAATCGCGGGCGGTCAGGTGAGAAATATCCCCATCGGCCCCGGTATTAATTTCTTTGAAGAGATGGAAAAGGCATATAAAAACACATGGCCCCGGCCAAAGCTCCTGATAATCAACTTCCCCCACAATCCTACGACCGAGGTGGTGGACATAGATTTCTTCCAGAAGGTGGTTGACTTCGCAAAGGAAAACGACCTCATGGTAATCCATGACCTTGCGTATGCCGACTTGGTGTTTGATGACTACAAGGCGCCGAGTTTTCTGCAGGCAAAGGGGGCGCTTGACGTAGGCGTGGAGTTTTTCTCGATGTCAAAGAGCTACTCGATGGCGGGATGGCGCGTAGGGTTTTGCTGCGGCAACCGCGAAATCGTAGGCGCCCTGACGAAGATTAAAAGCTATCTCGACTACGGCATGTTCCAACCCATTCAGATAGCGTCCATAGTGGCGCTCAGGGGTGACCAAGGACCTGTAGAGGAGATT
>JADFXZ010000094.1 GCA_015233265.1 Nitrospirota bacterium | reverse complement strand
AGAGTTGAAGATTACCTCGGGCTGCCGCTGCGTAAGCCACAACAAGGCAGTAGGAGGCAAGTCAGACTCGGCACACTTAAAGGGTCTGGCCGTGGACATAGCCATAGACAACAGCCACGAACGTTACCTTGTGACAAAGGCCGCCATTACCGCGGGGATTGAAAGACTCGGCATTGGCACGAGTTTAATTCACCTCGATATCGACAAGGATAAACAACAAGAGGTGGTCTGGCTTTATGCCTAAGACCACGGGAGGGAAGATATGACTGATACACACGTATCTATGGAGGCGTGCAGGGAGTGCCAGAAGCGCCAGGACGAAAGACATGTGCATTTCGACAACTCCCTCGATGAACTCAACGGAGACCTCAAGGATTTCTGGAAGGAACTCAAGGCATTTCAACAGGAGTTAAAGCAGTTCAAGGAATCCATAAATAGCATGTTTGGAAAACTCTACATGCTGATTGGCTCAGTGTTGATTACCCTGATAGCAAACCTGTTTTTGGAGTATCTGAAAAAGTGGGGACACTAAAACGGGGCAGCGCAGCCCTGATGATTTTTTGCATCCAGGAGGATAGAGCTATGAAAAAGATACTATTTCTTACAGTAATAACGGCCATTTCGATGGCGATATTTTTGCCGCTTTCCCATGCGGACATGTTCGTCTTATACAATGACAACAAGACGGGCGATGGAGTGCCGGTCAGCTTGAATATGTTGCAGTATGGTGAGTTTAAAACATGGTCATGTGATGTAGATATATCAGATAACACGACAACCGCCGTAAGTGTTGCCATCAATGGAAATCAATGTACGCGTTTTTGCAGTACCACGAGCATGAATAAGTTCAGCCCTATGGCGATGGCTCTATACAGCTTGTCTACTGCCGAACTTGCAGCTGGAATGGCTTCATTTAGATTTGTCGATACACCGGTTCAGAGGATACGTGCTAGTTTGATTACGCTTACAGGCGGGACAAATCCACAAGTGACAATTAGATGCACGGGGGTGAGATAATGAAAAGGATAAATGGTATACCGGTTTCACTGATTGCCACATTACTGTTAATGCAGAGTGTGCTTGGGTATGCTTCAAATGGTATCTGGTGGTTGAGCAACACTGACGGCTCAAGTACAAGTTATACCAGCAATATCAGCAGTCCCATCACAACTGACAACGTAACCGAAGGGTCGTTTAATAAGTATTATCTGGATGCAAGGGCAAGGGCGGCGCTTTCCTCATCGCCTCCTCTTTCATACAACTCCTCAACCGGAGTGTTTTCTCTGGCTACAGTGCCTATAACAAACGGCGGCACAGGCATAACTTCGACACCAGTCAAAGGCCAGATGTTAATCGGCAACGACAACGGGACGTTTAAGCTCAATACACTTACCGCCGGCTCAAACGTAACCATTACCAATGACAACGGTTCAGTTACCATAGCCGCAAGCACAGGCGGCTCTCCAATATGGGGAAACATCGGCGGCACGTTATCTGCCCAGAGCGATTTACAATCTGCAATGAACTCTAAAGAGCCATCTGTTAGTGCGGGCACAAACGCCCAGTGGTACAACGGAAGTAAGAACTGGCTAACATTATACACTGACAACGTCACGGAAGGAAACAAGCTCTTCTGGAGTCAAGCGCGCTTCAACACGGCCTTCTCCGGCATGACGAGCGATAACTTATCTCAAGGGACAGGCAACCTATACTTTAGCAACTCGGCGGCACGGGCGGCCGTCTCAGCAGCTTCGCCCCTGTCGTATAACGCGGCAACCGGCACGGTCTCCATCCCCGGAGTAACTACGACACCAACAAAGGGGCAGCTGCTCATCGGCAACGACAACGGCACCTTTGGCCTTCACACCATCACAGCAGGCTCAAATATCACCGTCACCAACGACAACAACTCCGTAACCATCGCGGCCACTGGGGCGGCCTCACCAGCGTGGGGCGGGATAACCGGCACGTTATCTGCCCAGAGCGATTTACAATCTGCAATGAACTCTAAAGAGCCATCTGTTAGCGCGGGTTCAAGCGCCCAATGGTACAACGGAAGTAAGAACTGGTTTACGCTCTATACGGACAATATCACGCAAGGGTCAACAAATAAGTGGTACACGGACGCGGCGGCTCGCGCGGCACTGTCTGGCGGCACGGGGATAAACTATAACAGCGGCACAGGTGTTATAACGGCCAATGGCGGCAATGGCGCGGGCGGATTCAGTGCCTATGACAATGTAACGATTAATGCCAATGGCGGGCTCTTACAGGTAGCAAACTGGTTAATAGACGATATATTCCTTGCCTTCTTTAAGCTGTCGGTTCAGGCTTCGCTTACGATTTTCCAGATGGTGGACGGATGGTTTGACCAGTTTGAGAATCAGGCGGGGGTGGATACCAGAAGCGTGGCATGGACTGATAACGCAACGTATGATTCCGTAAATCATCTCTATAAGACAACTGTTAATAGTTCGAATATAGCAGCTGGAACAAACATATGTAATCTTGCTACAATTTATGGTACATGTAGTAATAGCGGTACTGTAGCAGCTACCTGCGATAACTCGACGGCAATTCCTGGTTGTACAAGTAATGCATTTCCCTCGTATATTTGGTGGAAGTTTGGCACTCCCCAAACAATACAACGATACGCTATTTCAAGCAGAGAAGCAAATACCTATTATCCAACAGATTGGGTTTTGGCAGGTTCGCCCGATAACATCACGTACACAACACTTAGCACAGTCAGTGGGATATCCTCATGGCCGGACTCTACTTTTAAGACATATGATATTGCGTCACCAGCAGCATATCAATATTACAGGTTAAAAATTACTGGTGGACAAGGTGGTATAAGTGCGGTAACAGAGGTAAATCTGGATTCAGCAGCAGTCGTAGCATCATACTTTAATATGCTCCTGAGCTCAGCGCCACAAACCGCGACATTCAATCCGACAAAGGCGCGGCTTGTGCTGTTTGAGCAGGATAATACGACACAGACACTGGCGCTTAACACTGACTTGTTGGCCTATATCTCTTCTGACAACGGCACTACATGGCAGCAGATAACGCTTGCTAATGACGGGCCTATAACGACGGCGACATCCACAATACCGGCGTGGAACGTCCTCAGCGGGACAGCAGCAGTCACGGGCGGCGGCAACCAGATGAGGTGGAGAATTAAGACCGCTAACGACAATGCCACGGTAAACCACAGTATCTTTTTACGTGGTGCGTCTATGACGTGGCAATGAGGTAAGTATGAATGAGGCAGAGGAGATTTTACGCGGCTGGTTAAACCGCCTTGCGCGGTTAGAACAATATAATGAGGCACATAAGGAGGATATTATGAGAAAGACACTATCGATATGTCTTGGACTGTTGACGATTGCAGCTATCGGCTGCGTGCCAGGCGAAATAAGAACGAGCGTGCAAATTACCGACAACTGCACCCTCGGAGTCCTGTATGACAACGGCACGGCCAAGCTGGATGTGAATTGCAACAATGAGTGAGATAGCAAAAGCAATCGCGACACACTACAAAACGACATTGGTAGGCGTGTTGTGTTTAGCGGGCGCGGCGATAGCCCTATTTAATAACAAACCAGATGCCGCTTACGGCCTCATCGGGGCTGGGATTACGGCAATACTAACTAAGGATGGTGACAAATGATTAAATCAACGCATTTTAAAGAGGAAGACTTTACCTGCAAATGCGGGTGTGGGAAAAACAACATATCGCAGGCCCTTGTGGACAGACTTGACGAGCTGAGGGATGCTGTCAATTTTCCTCTGGTGATAACATCGGGAACGCGGTGCGCCAAACATAACGAGGCCGTAGGGGGAGCCGCGGATTCGGCACATCTGAAGGGGCTTGCCGCAGATATAGGTATCAATGACAGTGGAAAGAGGTATAGGGTCATCGCCGCTGCCGTCGAGCATTTTGCACGGATCGGCATCGGCAAGAGTTTAATCCATGTAGACATCGACGAGACCAAGCCGCAGGAGGCAGCTTGGGTATACGGGGGCAACGGTGGATAGAGAGACGGCAGACAGAAGGACAGCGATAAAGGTAATGCTCCTTACTTTTGCCATTATAGGCGTCCTATGGTTTTTCCATGGGGTAGCAATGGCGGAGCCTAAGCGTGTGATTACCGACGAGCAGAGACAGGCCCTCATGGATAAGAAGGACGCCAAAGATAACCTCAAAAACTATAAAGAGGCGGACATCGATGCCTGTAAGAACTTAGAGGACTGTAAACCAGTGATAAAGGCGATGTTTAAAGCGGTTAAGGCCACACAATAAAAGGAGGTATAAAGTGATATATGAAAATAATGCGTTTGTAGGCAGCGGCATACTCTATATCGACACACTTGCCGCAGATGGCAGTAAGACAGGAGAGCTGGACGTCGGCAACACCGATAACTTCGTCATCGAGGCGCCAAAGCTAACCACAAAAGAGATGCTCAGCAGCCGGACTGAAAACTATGGACAGATAATAGCGAAGGCCGTAACGAGCGCCCCGCAGCAGGCTAAATTTACCATTCGTGACATTAGGCGCAAAAACCTCATGTATGCCCTGCTTGGCGTGGACAACGATTTAACACAGGCGTCGGGGGCTGTGACGGGCGAGCCGGTTATGGCTGCTCTTTGGAAGTATATGAAATTATCCAAGCGCAATCTCAAGCAGTCGCCCGCGCCGGTAGTCCTGAGTTCAGAAAAGACGCTGACGGCAAATGACATTGCCTTCACGGCAACGGGCAAGATAATCGCGTCGACCGTTGGAGATTTTCTCGTTGCGGGATTTGCCGCGGGGCAAAAGATACTAATAACTGACACAGCCCACAATAACGGCGTAAAGACCATCGCCACTGTGGCACAGCATGACATCACTGTGCTTGAGACAGTAACCGACGAGGCCGCGGGGTCAGCAACCGTGACCGTGCAATATACGGAGGGTACGGACTATGAGATTGACTACGTGGTGGGCCGAATAATAGCCCTCGCCACGGGCAGTATTGCCGACTTGGAGGCACTTAATATCTCCTACGACGTCAATGTTCTCACCGCATATCAAATCAAGGCAAACGCAATGACACAGCGCGATGTATTTATCAGATTCGTAGGCGTCAACATCGTCGACAAGAAACCGATCGAAATCGTTATCCATAAGCTCGTGCTTCAGCCGACTGCTAATGTCGACTGGATAGCGGCCGATTTCGCAAAACTCGATCTGTCGGGAGACATAATGTCCACACCCGACGGCACATGGGATGTCATAAAGGGGGCTGAATAATGGGAGAGATGAGAGATACTGCACTATTTCCTGAGAAGGAATACCGCATAGGCGACAAAGTGATCACGCTGAGGCCGTTATCGTTTTATGAGCTGATGGTAACGCTGCCGGGCGTTGTTAACCGGATATTCGAGGCGACGGTGGGCGCAGGCGTAGAGATAACGCCTGGGGCTATTATGGAAAAGGCGGGGGGAGAGGTTCTGCTGCTCCTAAATGCCGTAACCGGCAAGGATGACGAATTCTGGAAGTGCGTACCCGTTGAAAAGGGGCTTGAGATAGTCTCTGACTTTGTGGAGATGAACATAACCGAAAATTTTACGAGCGCCCTAAGCAGGGCGATTCAGACCGTGAAACAGACTGGTTTAACATTGTCCAGTTCCTTATCGGGCAAGGGCACGCCTACGGCGACATCAGAGGCTACACAAAGCGCCAAATAGAGGGATTCGTAAATGCCGCCTCAGAGTTGAGCAAAATAAGAGGCGGCTGTCCCTTAGCCTAAGAAAACTATGGCAGACCAGACATTAAAATTCATAATCGAGGCCGTAACAAAGGGGTTTGACGGGCTTAAAAACCTGATGACACCCCTTAACGACGGCTTAACGCAGGCTAAAGCGCAGATTCAGAGCGCCGATAGCGCGTTTAAATCCGCGTTTCAGGCAAGCGGCACAGAGGGCGCCATGAGCGGCATAACCGCCTCACTCGGTTCTTTTATGGTTTCAATAGGGGCGGCCGCCGCAGCATATGAGGCGTTTAGGGCGCTGCTTTCAGCCCCGCTGAAGGGCTTCGAGTTTAATAAGGACATGGAGACGGGCAGGCTCGGCATTGCCAGCATAATCACGGCCACAACAGAGCTGATCTCACAGGACGGCAGGCGGCTAAGCGGCATGGAAAAGCTAAACGAAGCCCAAAAGGTGGCAGCAGACTTAATGAAGCAGCTTCAGATAGCGGGGCTTGAGACAACGGCCACGACACAGCAGCTCGTGGAGGCATTTCAGGGATACATCGCACCGGCCACCGCCGCTGGCCTAACTATGAAGCAAACGAAGGAATATACGCTGATGATGGTGCAGGCACTCGGCGCCATGGGCATGCCAATGAATCAGTTGGCACAAGAGGGCCGCAGCATCCTTGAGGGGGCAATCACGCCGATCAATTCGCGTCTGGCCACAGCGTTAGGGATAAGCAACGATATGGTTGCCCAGTGGAAGGCCGGCGGGACGTTATGGCAGGAGCTGACCAAGCGGCTTGAGGCGTTTAAACTCTCCGGCCAGGCAATAGCCAATACGTGGACAGGTATGTCCTCGAATATGAAAGACGCTATCTCTTACCTAACGGGAAAGATGACCGAGGGAATGTTTGAGAGCATCAAATCCAGCTGGCTGTCGTTGTTAAACACGTTGGTCAGCACGAAGGGCGATATAGGCGTCGGCGCAGATATTAAAAACATATTTGAGGGTGCTAAGATAGTTGTAGATGATTTTGGCAAACTCCTGCAGCGCGGCGTTGCTGGATTTATCAGCATCTTAAAGGACGGCAACCGGTATATCGGAACATATAAGGACGAATTCGGAGTCATCTATGCCAAAGTAGAAGACGTTGGCAACGCCTTCTTAAAACTAATCGGCAGCATTGCCAGCGCGGTAGTGGAGGTCGTTAAATTCGGCGTGGAAACCGGGGCTATCGCTACGAGTTTAACAATTTTAGAGGTATTAATTGCCGGTATTCAAGATGGGCTAAAAACGATTGTCTTAGTGTTTCAAGGGATAGGGACACTCATCTTAGATATAATATT
This sequence comes from Nitrospirota bacterium, assembly GCA_015233265.1. GTDB lineage: Bacteria > Nitrospirota > Thermodesulfovibrionia > Thermodesulfovibrionales > Magnetobacteriaceae > Magnetominusculus. The sequence goes on along the minus strand of JADFXZ010000094.1, from coordinate 1,103 downwards.
AAAACCATTTCAATTATTTTATGAATATGCCGCAAAAGGATTAAGGATAGTAGGCTTAGACAAAGCAGCCGATCAAGTGGAATCTATGTCGGAGAGTCTTCAGGGAGTGCTTGACCACGTTAATAAGGGATTCTCTGACAGCGCGACGGCGTTTGGCAAAACTAAATTCGCAGTCAACGAGGTGCTGAATGGCCATAAAAATATCAGCTCTGAAATTGACAAGCAAAAGGCAAAGACTGACAAAGCGACTTCCAGCGTTGAAGCGATGGCAAAAAGCTATGATGTGGTAAAACAAAACTTGGAACTACAAAACAAGAAGCTGAGTGAGGGGCTGACACTGCTCGATGAGAGAACCAAAAAGCGGACAATGGAGATAGAGGTAAAATATTCTGGCACAGCGGGCGGCGTAGACAGAGACAACAAAATATACGCCGACACATTAAAAGTACGGCAGGACTATTACAAGCAATTAACTCAATTCGCCCAGGACTATGACAAGAAACAGGCATTAATCTTTGCTGATGAGACAAAGAATCTAAATCTGTCAGCCGAAGCGCAAATGAAGACAATAAAAGATTTAGAAGACAAAAAAAGGGCGGTTGAGGATACCATGAGACAAGACTTTGGATTAGATGCATCAACAATCGTGCGCAATGATCAAACAAAGGCACTTGACGCCCAAATAGCCAAAGAAAGAACAAACTACGAAGATATAGCGACTTTACAGTCTAAAATCCTGCAATTGAAGATAAAGACAGCACAGGAGGCGCAGTCGGCGGTAGGCAAGGCGCTCGATCAATCCCTGCAGAAAGAGAAGAAATACGCTGACGAGGTGACGAAGCTCAATCAGGACATAAAGAACGCCAAGATTTCATTGAACTCGGAGCTGGCGGCGCTGGATAGGTCAAAAATGTCCGACGACCAAAAGGCCGTTAATGAATATCGTACAGGGATACAATTGCGAGGCCAGGCGTTTCTTGAAATGGTGCAGGGCAACTATGACACAGCCAAGCAATTAGCCAGCGAAAGCAAATCACTGATAAGTGAAGCGGCCAAAAGCGGGTACGTAGATTTCAGGCAGGCCAGAGAGCAGTACCGGCTGT
>JADFXZ010000269.1 GCA_015233265.1 Nitrospirota bacterium | reverse complement strand
GCATACAGATACTGAGGAGGCCGCCTGATGAAATATTTTTACACACCTATTGACATTGGGCATTCAAATACCAATATGACTGAAAGGTATATGCACAGCAATTTAGATGATATGCAGTCTGTATTTGAGAAACTGACGCTTGAAGACAAGGTAATAGATTTTAAGATGAAAACTGAAACCGTCAGCAAAGCGTCACCAGAGTGATTTGATGGCTTATAACTACTTGATAATAAACAATATTATGGAGGGGGATGTGGGTTCGAATCCCATCCCCCTCCGCCATATAAATTCTTGTTTCCTTTCGGCGAGCAATTATGTTACAATGGCGTAACACTGTCGGTGGAATATATTAATGGCCGGAATAAGGGGGACAGTTGAGTGAGAGCTGAAACTTTAGCCTTAAGCGCAGATGAAGACATAACGGTACTAATCAATGCTAAGGGCCATGTCGAGATTCGGACATATGTTTACGATGCCAGGGGAAACCCCAAGCTATCGAGGCGGGGAATATCGATACCGCCTGGTGTACTAGATGAGTTATTACCAATACTCGGTGAGGCAAAGAAAGAGCTGTCTGCCAAATCATAATCAGGCCGTACCGATGTAGTGCAATTAAACGAGCTTTTTTTCTTCGATGATCTTAGTAATTGCCCTGTATGCGGCTAAAGCCGCTATGACTGAGGCATATATCAGTGGTGTGCGAACATCCTTATTTTACAAGCCAGACGTAGGGGACGGCGGCGGCAATGGCGGCTGGATAAACGGCCGCCTTATGAAGGTGCCGCACACGCCTAAACCCTATTCGCCTCAAAATTGCTGGCAGCATCATAACCACCGCTACCCCTGTCAGCATATAGGCCAAGGCCCCAAATATGATGCGCGTGTGCCTTGCGGCGTCACTTATGATTTCACTAATAGAAAAATTATGCTCGAATGCGGCATATGTCAGAAAATGAAGTGTGGCATAGAAAAAAACGCCAAGCCCCGCTGCCCTATGATATGAAGCCAGCCATTTAAGCCAGGCAAGGCCGGAGAGTGTCCTTGCCGCCATTGCCAATATAATAAAATTCAACGCCCAATCGCCCGTTGTGTGAAGTACCTTTTCAACGGCGTTAGCGCCTAATTGTTCAGTCAGCCAGGCACAGACAAGATACGCTAACGGGATGAGAACTACTAATGCGGTGGCGGTTTTATTTATGATCGACGGGATTTTTATGGAATTAATCATTTTATCAGGGAATCGACCACAAGTGACCGCTTAGAAGTTCTTTCGTAAGTCCATGCCAGCATAGAGCGCCGCCACCTGTTCGGCATAACCGTTAAACATCAGCGTCTTACGTCTGAGCAGCTCCCCGATTCTGCGTTCTGTTGCCTGTGACCAGCGCGGGTGGTCGACATTGGGGTTGACATTGGCATAAAACCCGTACTCCTGCGGCCCCGCCTGCATCCACGATGTGATTGGCATCTGCTGCGTAAATCTTATTTTCACAATAGACTTAATCGATTTAAAACCATATTTCCACGGCACTACTAATCTCAATGGGGCACCGTTTTGATTTGGCAGCACCTCGCCGTACATGCCCACAGACAAAATAGTCAGAGGATGGACGGCCTCGTCCAATCGAATTGCCTCTACATATGGCCATTGAAGAACTTCACGGCGCTGACCTATCATCTGAGACGGGTCATGCAGCGTGGTAAACTCAACAAACTTTGCATTTGACTCCGGCTCGCTCAACTTAATAAGGCCATCAAGGGGGAATCCTACCCACGGTATCACCATCGACCATCCCTCGACACAGCGCATACGATATATACGCTCCTCCAGAGGGAACAGCCTTGTTAACGCATCAATGTCATAGCGCTTTGGTTTCTTTACAAGGCCCTCAACAGTAACAGTCCACGGGCGGGGACGGAAGTCCTTGCTTAGTTCAGCGATACCTTCTTTCTCTGTGGAAAACTCATAGAAATTATTATAACTGGCCGCACTTTTATAGCTTGTCTGCTCTTCTTTTGAGGCGTAGTCAACACGCTTGTCAATTTTCAAAGGGGTGCCTCCGTGGCCTCCAGCCTCTGTCAGCGCTGGGAATGCCGCGGCTGCCGCGGCTGAGACTGAGGCGGCCATAAACTCACGCCTATCCAGATACACCTCTTTCGGGGTTACATCAGATTCATTAATCTCCGGGTCTTTTTCTATCGACATACTATAACCTCATTACATATCGTACTAAGTATCACACTTCCTTATATATATACTAACCTTACGCGGGCATAAAGGTAAAGGAAAATAATATAGACAAAATTTCCTAAACCCTGTTACACGAAGTGCAGACAAATGCCAAAAAGACATCATACGCTAGACAAGGAAAAGAGACGGCAAGCCAGGGAGATTCAACCGGTTGTAGAGCTTTGGCAGATGGCAACCGGCAGCTTTCTCACCCAAGCGATATATGTTGCGGCGCGGCTGCATATTGCTGACCATCTTGCGGACGGGCCTATGACTGTAGAGGAGCTTGCCAAAGTCAGCGGCAGCAACGCCCAGTCACTCTATCGTCTGATGCGTATGCTTGCAAGTGTAGGGATTTTCACTGAAATACGGGATGGTCAATTTCAGCTGACGCAATTATCTCAGCCAATGCGCTCAAATGTCCCCAGCTCTATAGCCGAAGGCCTCAGACTACTGGGGCGGCCATTTTACTGGGACTCTTGGGGAGCCCTTAAGCCCCTTGGGGGCCCGGTTGAGCCCGCGTTGAGGATATTTAAGGGGTTGCCATCTTTGACTTACTATTCCGGCATCCCGGGGACCTCCGCGGCTTCTTCCGGGTGGAGGGGAGAA
>JADFXZ010000268.1 GCA_015233265.1 Nitrospirota bacterium | reverse complement strand
GAACCTGCAATGTAATACATGTTATTGACCTTGACACATGGCTGAAGATGGATGAAGGTGATACAATGGTGTTTGGGTTTAACTATCACAGGGAGGCCATCGCCAGTAGTTGCAGGGCGTCCCTCTTTTTGTGGATGACAGAACTTGGAATATCGTCTTTTGCGACGACAGTCCCCGATATGTGCTCGTGGAGGTCTGCCGTATTGTCGTTTTTAATAGAAAAGGAAAAGACGACAACCAGTCTTCCCCCTGATAATGGATATAATTATTTAAAGGCGATGCCGCTCGAACAAAGGCTTACCCGCATTAACGAGATTGAGGATTACCTAATGGTTCCGCCGTCTGATTTGGCAGGAAAACTCATGTCAATGTTATACAAAGAACTTGGAAGTTTATATATATCTCTTGGCTCTAAAGAAGGGCTGAAAAAGGGAATGGATTATTACGAAAGAGCGCTTAAAATCGATATTGACTTATATGGGGAAGAACATTCGTCAGTTGCTGAGGATTATATCAATATTGGTAGGGCCTTAGTTAATATAGGAGAATCGAGGAAGGCGCTATATTATTTTGAGAAGGCGTTGAATATCAATTTAAAAGTGTATGGAGAGAATCATCCAGTTGTTGCAAAAACCTATAACAATATAGGCTCGGCTTGGGATAGATTAGGACAATCAAAAAAAGCACAGTTATATTTGGAACAGGCTCTGGAAATAAGTCTGAAATTTTATGGCGATAATCATCCTGACATAATTTTATTCAAAAATAACCTTGCTTCACTTCAGAAACTAAAATCAGGTTAATGGATTGCCTAATCGATATTTATAACTCTGCCGTAGGTGCCTGTTCCGCTTACAATTGTGTCATAAAATATGTCGATTATCTCAGGCGGGTTTATTTTGATGAAGGATTTAAGCGGCTTTATGTTGTGGGATTTGGGAAGGGGGCTTATGGAATGGCCTTGGCCGCATCTCAGTCTCTCAGTGATATCATCACGGTCGGCGTTGTCGTTACGAAATATGGCCATAGCGAGGCTGATACTGCCGGTAAGATTAAGATCATTGAGGCTGGGCATCCTGTCCCTGATGAAAATGGCGTCATTGCCACATCCGAAGTCATTGAACTCGTTAAAGGCGCATCTGATGATACGCTGATTCTGTGCCTGATTTCGGGCGGAGGCTCGGCGCTGTTTGTATCGCCAGCTCTTGGGATAACCCTCGCTGAGAAACAGTCCGTCACAGAGTCGCTGCTTAAATCTGGCTGCGATATTAATGAGTTAAACACGGTGCGAAAGCGGCTGTCAACGGTAAAAGGCGGCGGGTTTGCCGCACTTGCCTATCCGGCAAAATGCCTGTCTCTCATCATCTCTGACGTGCTTGGCAACCGCCTCGATGTCATCGCCTCTGGCCCGACTGTGGCAAATACGACGGGTGCCAGCGAGGCCATTGATGTGCTGAGAAAATATGGACTGATAGATAATCTATCAAAAAACGTTATCGCGGCCATACGCACAGACACTGGGCATAGGCTGGTTAATGTTGAAAATATCATCATTGCTGACATCAGGCAGGCACTCGATGCTGCACAGGCGCGGGCGAGGCAGCTTGGGCTTGAGGCTGAAGTTATCGCAGACACACTTTCGGGCGATGTTAAGGACGCCGCGGTGTGGCTCACAAGGCAGCTTAGGCCGAATAAATTATTAATCAGCGGCGGTGAGACCACTGTGGCGGTAACGGGGCAGGGCAGGGGCGGCAGGAACATGGAACTCGCCCTCAGATTTGCCCTTGAGATTGAAGGCAGGCAGGGCATTACTATGTTGAGCGCCGGTACGGACGGCACTGACGGCCCGACTGACGCCGCTGGCGCTGTCGTTGACGGCACTACGATTGCACGAGGCAGGGCAGCAGGGCTTGACGCACGGCAGTTCCTGTTAAACAACGATTCTTACACCTATTTTGAGCGCGTCGGAGGTCTGTTTAAGCCCGGCCCCACTGGCACAAACGTCATGGATATTCAGCTGATAGCCTGTGCTGGCAATAATTGATTAAGTAATTTGACTTTCTTTTACACCCACAATATAATATCTACATTGAAATTGTGATTAATATGTTTAAGCGCATAAAATATGGAGGGAACTCAAGATGAGAAGATGGACTGCTTTTGTATCTATGATGTTGTTTTTCACGCTGCCCTTGTGCATTGCCGCATATGCCGAACAGGGAACTATCACCATGTCAAATGGAGGAACATATGTTGGGCAATATACTCCTGGTGAAAAAGGGCAAGGTATAGCAAACGGCAGAGGTACTATGACCCTGCCTAATGGAATGAAGTACGTCGGGGATTTTGAGGATGGGATGCCAAGCGGTCAGGGGGTTATGACTTGGCCAGATGGGAAAAAGTATGTCGGGGATTATGTCAACGGCGAGCCAAACGGACACGGGACATTAACCAGACCCGATGGAACGAGATATGTCGGGGATTATGTCAACGGTGAGCCAAACGGCAAAGGGACTTATACCTGGCCTGACGGGAGGAAATACGCGGGGGAATTTATGAATGGCCAGCCGCACGGTCAGGGGACTTTGACTCAGCCTGATGGAAAAAAGTCAGTTGGGGAGTTTAATAACGGAAATTACGTGGGCAAAAAACGCCAGAAAAAAGATGATGAGGAGGATGACGAGTAACCCAGGCTGGCTGGGGATGATCTGGACAAACGCATTTGAAATTACGCGCAGAAATTGCTTATACCTTTGCCATAACCGATGTTTTCCTGGATTGCTGCTTTACCGTGAAAATCATCCTAAGCTAAGGCACAAAACCCCCCTTACCGTCT
>JADFXZ010000022.1 GCA_015233265.1 Nitrospirota bacterium | reverse complement strand
GCCGGGCGGCAAGGGATATGTCATGTGTCTGGATAGTTATACTGTGTTGAATCAACAAAATGAAGTGCTGCAGTGCATTCTCGCAGCGCCGCTTACATATGACGTATTTGGCGGCACAGATGTATGTCCCGAAAATGCCGCCATAAAGTTTAGCGCTAAGGGCAGTGTCGTAGGCTGCAAGGCTGTGGTAAAAGGTAAACATTGAGTTGCGGGGGTTGATTTGGGACTTTTTTCCACTAAAAAAGACGGCGGCGATAAACACTCGATAGAGTTGCTCAGAGATATGCTCGATGAGTGTTCTGGGCAGAGGCAGCTGTTGCTGCAGGCCGTCAAGGCCCTTCTGGTATTGATTAAGGACTTTTCATTTGACATTAAAGAAATCAACGCCGATGGATTTAAGGCACAGATGGACACTCTGAGTGAAGAGTTCTCCCTCACCGGTAAGATACACAAGACAGAAGCCGCGTTTGCATCCGGCAAAGACGCGATTATAGGCTATATCAAAAAGAAGAAGAATTATTTAAAGGAGCGCGAAGACGAATTCAAAAATATCATAGAACTCCTTACGAAGGGCCTTGCTGCAATCAACGAAGAGAATATCGAGTTTAATCGAACAATCTATGATAAAAGCGTTGCCATAGGAAATATCACGCTTCTTGACGATATAAAGAAGATTAAGGACAGCATCAAAAGTGAAGTAGAGCATATGCAGGTTGTCATAAAGGAGAAACAGGCATCCGGCGACAAACGAATAGAAATCCTGACAAAAGAACTAAATGCACTGAAATGCGACCTTGAGCAGGCCCAAACCGCCTCGATGACCGATGGGCTGACAGGGGCATACAACCGCTTGGCAATGGACTGTTACCTGCGGAAACTCGTTGACAAGAGCATCGTATCCGGTGCCCCATTTGCGTTATTGATGATTGACGTGGATAATTTTAAAAAGATCAACGATTACTACGGCCATCAAATAGGCGACAGCGTTCTTATTGCGCTGATAAGCCAGTGCAAGGAGCTGATTAGAAAAGAGGACTTTCTGGCCAGATATGGCGGCGAGGAGTTTACGTTGATACTGCCTAATGCATCACTGAAAAACGCTGTGAAAAAGGCAACGGAGATATGCAAGGCAGTCGAACTTTCCTGCTACCTGCTTGGTGAAAAGAATAACGATGAAAAACTATACTTTACAGTAAGCATAGGAGTAAGCACGTTCCAAAAAGGTGATACGGTCAAATCAATAACCGGGCGGGCGGACAAGGCCCTCTACCAAGCAAAAAAGACAGGGAAAAACAAGGTAGTCACAGAAAAGGAAGTCATATGAAGAGACTCTCTTATCGAATGAAACAGAGTTTTGTGCTGATATTAAGTATAATGTGCTGCCTTGTAGCAGCCGCGGCAGCGTATGCCGACTGCATCTCCGGAGATTGTATAAACGGAGATGGGGTATATATCTACCCTGATGGCGGCAAGTATACGGGCGGCATGAAGGACTCCAAAAGGGAAGGCTACGGGACATTTCTGTTTGCCGATGGAAGAAGATATGAAGGGCAGTTTAAAGACGACAAGATTACCGGCACGGGTATTGTCACATTGCCAGACAGCGCCAGATTTGAGGGCGTCCTCGCCGATGGCAAACTCGTAAAGGGCATTTATACGTGGCCTGACGGCAACAGATACGAAGGGCAGTTTAAAGAAGACAAGCCGGATGGTTTCGGTGCCGTGTACACGACAGACGGCCAAACGTACTTAGGGGAGTTTAAAGACGGCAGGAAAGACGGCGCAGGGACATTGACCTACAAAGACGGCTCAACATACACGGGGAAATTCAAGCTCGACAAGAAACACGGTCCGGGCATGATGACCTATCCTGACGGGCACACGAAACAACTCCTGTGGCAAGACGACAAACTCATCAAAGACAGCTCGAAACACTGAGGCATAACTGCTATCGGCTGTGAAATAAGGAGGCATTCGATAAAATGAACAAAATGACAATCTTTAGTCTGGCAATTGTGTCCATCCTGCTTAGCTTGATAATGGTATCTGCCGGATATACCGCTTCTGATGGCAAAGAAGAGCTGGTAGTCTCTGCGGCAATCAGCCTGAAAAATGTCCTTGAGTCCGCGGGAAAGGCCTTCGACTCCGGCAATGCCGCTCATAAGATTACCTTTAATTTCGGGGCTTCGGGGGACTTGCGCCGTCAGATAGAAGGCGGCGCTCCGGTCGATATATTTATCTCGGCGTCGAAGGCCGATATGGATATAGCTGTTCAAAAGGGATTAGTGGACACGGCCTCAAGGGCAGACATTGCAAGGAACTCTCTCGTCCTCATCGTGCCGGCTGACTCTAAGCTGACAGCTGCGGGTGCCGCCCCCTTTGCCGCCCTTATAGACCAGTCGGTTAAAAAGATAGCCGTGGGCAGCCCGGCAACTGTCCCCGCAGGTGCGTATGCCCAAGAGGCCCTTGTCCACTATGGCGTATATGACAAGATAAAAGATAAATTGGTATTTTGCGAAAACGTAAGGCAAGTCCTCGATTACACCGCAAGAGGCGAAGTGGACGCTGCTTTGGTGTACTCAACCGACGCCGCTGTGATGGCAAAGGCGGTCAGGGTGCTTGCCACGGCCTCAGAAAAAGCCCACGCACCTGTGGTTTACCCGGCAGCTGCGCTTAAGACCTCTGGTCACTCAAAGGCGGCTCAGGCGTTTATAGATTTCCTTGTGTCTGAAAAGGGCAGAAAAATATTTATTTCTTACGGGTTTAAGTGATTGTGATTCGGACTTGCGCTATACCGGCTAAATGAACAGTGTTTTTTATGACGCAATGCGTTTGTCCCTTCAGGTTTCTGCCGTTGCAACCGCGCTGGTTGTTGTAATTGGGGGGATGTGTGCTTATTTTCTTGCCATGTGCCGCTTCAGGGGAAGGGATATAATAGACATGGCGTTGACGCTGCCTCTGGTGCTGCCTCCAACGGTCACTGGATACTATCTCGTTGTGTTGTTTGGAAGAGGCGGACTTATTGGCAGATACATCTATGGGCTGACCGGCTGGTCTCCGATGTTTACGTGGTACGGGGCAGTGATTGCGTCTTTTACGGTATCGCTGCCTCTGATGGTAAAGACAACCCGGGCGGCGATAGAGTCAGTCGATTCTACCCTTATCGATGCCTCACGCACGATGGGGCACACGGAGTTTACGACCGCCTTCAGGGTAATCCTGCCCTTAGCAAAACGGGGAATTATCGCCGCACTGGTGCTGTCTTTTGCGCGGGCTATGGGAGAGTTTGGCGCAACGCTTATGGTTGCTGGCAATCTGCCCGGTAAGACAGCCACGATGCCCCTTGCCATATACTCGCTTGCGGGCGGCGGACAGTGGGCAGAGGCTAATATGATGGTAATATTTCTGACCGCGCTGTCGGGGATTTTCCTCTACCTCGCCAATAGATACGGCGCAAAGCTCATATGACCGGGCTTGAGGTTTCACTTGAGAAACGAACTGACACATTTCACCTTTGCCTCCAGTGGGAGATAGGCAACGAGCTGGTAGTAATACTTGGAGAGTCCGGGGCCGGCAAATCTATGACACTAAAGATGGTGGCTGGCCTTATGAGGCCGGATGAGGGGATGGTGCGAATTAACGGCAGAAAGGTCTACGACTCTACTGACGGGACGCTTATACCGGCACGTCTGCGCCGCATAGGGTATGTGTTTCAAAACCTGGCACTTTTTCCCCACATGACAGTATATGAAAACATACTCTACGGAGCGTCAAGCGCACACCGTCTAAAGGGCGATGTCCTAAGGGGCGATGTCATGGATATGCTTTGCCAATTTCATATTGAGGCACTTGCCGGCAAGTACCCGCGTGAGATCTCAGGCGGGCAGCAGCAACGTACGGCGCTGGCTCGGGCGCTTATCGGACGGCCGGAGCTGTTGTTGCTCGATGAGCCATTTTCCTCGTTGGACAACACGCTGAAGACTCAGATGAGAGAGCTGATTAAATCAATAAAAACAGATTTTGACGTACCTGTCATCCTTGTTACACACGACCTTATCGACGCGTACTCTATGGCCGACCGCGTAATTGTCTATCATTCGGGGACAGCAGCCGCAATTGGACAATTCAACGAGCTGATGGCAAACCCCTTATCAGACGCCGTAAAAAGACTTGTCGATATTACCCCTTATATGACCATACTCGATAAGCTCAGAACTGATCGGATTCAAACCCATTCTTCGACAGGCTAAGGATGACGAAACTGTGATTGTTGGCGTAGATGCAGCAAACACCTAAATAACGCTTGACAAACTCTCCCGCCAAAGTTTATAATGCCGTACAGCCAAAGTTGTATTTCATTTAGCATTTAGACATAAGGAGAGTTGTTGGTGCTTTCAATAAAGTATGTTACAAAATTGATGAAGGTTATTAGTGCTTCAAACAAGCAGCAGTCCGAGTTGTCGCTAAGCAAATTTGGAGAGTTAAAACCTATAATCGACGAATTTCAAAACAGAAAAACTGTAGATATTACAAATATGGTAAGCCTGCTCGATGGAATGAAAGAACTGCAAGAGTCGAGCTTATTACTTATCTTTAATGATTTAAAACCTAAAATACAGGAATATATAGAAGAAGAGAAGGCTCATCAGCGGCAACATGCCCCACAGTGGAACGTCTTTAAAATATTAGGGATAGAAACCAAAGAGGCCGAGTTTCATACGCCGTTTCTCTATGGATTGCTCAACCCATATGGCAGCCACGGGCAGGGCAGGCTTTTTCTCGATAGTTTCCTAAAAGTGATAGCAGAAAAGGTGCCGGGTTTTGATAAGGGTGGCATCTCTAACCCAAACTGGTATGTCGGGCGTGACGCCGACCATGTAGATTTAAGAATCTGCAATGATAGGCTGAGGCAGGGTTTTTATATTGAAAATAAGATATACACAGGTGTACGCAGCGGTCAGTTGAGCAGGCATGTCAGGTTATGGAAGGATCGATACGAAGATACTAATAAAGATGGCGGGGTGTTTTATCTGACAATTGGCGGTGATGAGCCATCGGATGCGGCGTTTGAATCTGAGGGTGACTTTACGCGGCAGGTGATTGAACAGAAGATCGGGAAAATCAGGCTATTGTCATATAAGCGTGACATAAGAAGCTGGTTAGAGGCGATTGTTGAGCGCGTCAGCCCCCAGAGATTAAAGCAGTCAATTATACAGTACATCGAAATCATAAACGACCTGGGAGGTATATAATATGGACAATCCGCGCAAAAAGATGATAGAGGACCTGGCAACATCGGACAATTATTTTGCTATCAGGGAGTTAGTAAGTCTGTTTCCAGAAATATCCTTCGAACACCACAAGCGACTATTTCAAGACGCCTTCGATGCCGAAAAATTCAGCCCTAATTACGGTATTTCAAAGATTCCTAACAAGGACCACTACAAGGCACAGCGTATAGAGATTGTCAATCCATCATATCAGGGCGATAACTTCTTTCGTTTTGCAATATGTGTTATGGGCGGCGTTGGCGATAACGTCGAGAACTGGTATTTTGGGATAATCGGCCCATGGAACCTTTCTACTCAGCACAAGGAGATTCAGGAACTAAAAGACAACTGCACAAAGCTGGGACTCAAACCCTCGGCCAACTGGATGTATAAGTATTTTAAATCCCAGCGCTCCGACGTGTTTGCCTCTCTGATGCAGGGGGCAGATGTAAAGCCAATCGTACTGTCGATGGTCAGGGAGTTTAATGACAAGTCTCAGCAGCTTGTCGAGTTAGTTGACCAGATTAATGTAATTTTATAGAAATACGAAACACAAACGGGGAATGCCGCCGGTTGAGCAGCCAATTTAGTAGGAGATTTGTCACCGGGCGGCGGAGTTGGCGGCGGTGCGGCAGACGTGAGTGTTGGTTTGCCGACAGTTGCAAGCGGACATTTAGAACCGGCCCTCAGAGGAGAGTTTTATAATTATCTCTTTTGCGCCGTCGTCCCCGAGGTGCACTGCCGTTGTTAAGTCCGAGTTTCCTTTGCTTGCGTTGTTCAGCGGGCATTTTTTATCGTAATAGCTGATGCCCCTGAGCCGATAGTTGAATCCTATCTTTGGAGACAGCGCTATAGCCTTTGAAAAGTCCGCGATTGCCTCTTCACATTTGTCAGTCAGCTGATATGTCAGCCCACGAAGGGCATAGGCGTCGTCATTGTCAGGCTTTATCTTTATGGCGCTTGTGTAGTCGGCAATTGCCGATTGATATTCCTTTTTGTCGAAGTGAGCCGCCGCCTTTTGAGTATAAATCTTATAGCGATCTTCCATGTCTTTAGGATTTAGATCAAGCGCCTTACGAAAGTCCGCTATTGCCTCAGTTTGAAAATTCCTCTTGTTATTTGCTATGGCGCGGTTCATGTAGTAGAGATATTGCTTGGGGTCGATTTTAATTGCCTGCCCAAAATCTGAGACGGCATTATTGTATTGCTGCAACTGCAGATACGCAATCCCCCTGTGATAATAACACACGGCGCCACGGTCATTTTCTAAAGACCGCGTATATGCAAGGACGGCACTTGCGTGGTCGTTTTGGCCGGCAAAGGCCTTCCCCTTGTTAAAGTCGATGAGCGATTGTTGTTTTGCCTCTTCAGTCTTTTTTGCCTCTTCTTCTTTTGCACGCTGGGCCTCTTCGGCTTTTTGTGCATCTAACTGCCTCTGTTGTTCAATCTGAGCCTTTCGGTGCGCTTCTTTTAAGTATAGAGAAATACCCGTTATAGCGAGCGCTATTACTATGAGCACTGCTGCCGCAATGACAATATTTTTTTGAACTTGTTTATTTTTCAGCGGAGCTGTCCAATCTTTTTTTGGCCGCTTAGGCAACACTTTGGTCACTGTTTCAGTGACAGAGGAGTTTAGGAGGATGTCCTGAAAATCCTTTATCGAGGCTGGGCGCGCGTTTAAGTCCATTGCCATAGCCGCTAATATTGCGTCGTTGAGGAATTTGGGTATATCGGGAACTATTTCACACGGGGGTTTTAGGGAAATCTGTGCCAACCGCTCCGCCGCGTCTGTTGGGATTTGACCGGTAATCAGGTTGTAAAGTGTGGCGGCGCAGGCATAGATATCTGTCCAGGGGCCTTGTTTGCCCTTTGCGTGGTACTGCTCAGGCGGGGCATAGCCCGGGGTCATCACCACGGTAAGCGCCTGGGTCTTATTGCCAAATGAATATCTTGCCGCCCCAAAATCCAGCAATATCGGCCTTCCAGATGCCGTTATATAGATATTATGCGGTTTTATATCCCTGTGTATGATATTGTTTTCGTGTACCTCTTTCAGTCCATCCAATATTGGCATCATTATATCAACGGCGGTCTTCCACGGGATTTTATCATCCGGCTGCCTGCTTAGATAATCATTCAGGGGTATGCCGTCGTAGTAGTCCATCACTATGTAGGCCGTAGCGTTTTCCTCGAAGAAGCTCCTTACCCTGACGATATGTGAGTTGTCAAACTTTGCAATGGTGCGCGCCTCCTCAAGGAATTGCTCAAGGCCGTATTTGAAATCCGCTCCGGATTCCTTGGAGTGCGGTTCGAGGGTTTTTCTGTCGCTTCCGCGGCTGGCCAGCTGGCGCGGGATATATTCCTTTATAGCCACCCTGTTTTGCAGCGTCAGGTCCCAGCCCAGATATGTGATGCCAAAGCCGCCAGGTCTACCCAGTACCTTGCCGGTTATGTAGTTTTTTCCGTTGAGGATTGTCTTTAGCGGCAGGGCCAGCGAGGGATGGTCTTCACCTTCATCGAAACCGCACTTAGGGCAAATCGTAACTGTCCCTTTGTCCTGAAAACAACCCGGGCATATTGTCTTTAACGGTGCCATAGGCTTCAAGCCGTACCTATGGTTATGGCCGAGTAGTTGTCATATTCGCCGTCAACTCGTCTGACTATCCTGTTGCGCATGTGCTGCAGCCAAGCCGCAGGCGTATCAGACTTTGCATAGTCTATCTCCATCTCTGTCTCCGTTATGTTGTCCCAAAAACCATCGGTACATATCAGAAAGGCATCCCCGCTTTTGACTGATACCTTATCGTCCATGAATGTTGCCCTCAGAGTGCCCTCAGTGCCAAGACACCTCAGGATTTTGTTTCTGTCGTCGTGGCTGCGTATATCTTCTACGCTTATCTGACCGGCATCGGCAAGGGCCTGTGGCACGCTGTGGTCTTTGGTTTGAAAGTATATGCGCCCGCCTCTGAGCATGTACAGGCGCGAGTCTCCAGCATGTGCCCAGATGGCCTTGTTATAATCGCTTATCAGAAGCACTATCGTTGTACGCATGGTGCTGAGGTCGGGGGTTGTCTGCTGTGTTTTTATAATCTCTGCCTGGGCGCTTTCCATGTAGTTTCTCATATGTCTCGGAGATAGTCCGGGGTGCAATTTAAATGCCTCTAAAATAGTCTCAACGGCAGTCTTAGAGGCCACCTCGCCGCCGTTGTGTCCACCGGCGCCGTCTGCCCCTGCCCAGCAGGAAAAGCCCTCAAGTGTCAGAAAACCACAGTAGTCCTCGTTATTTGGCCTTCCGCCTTTGTGTGAAAACAACTCCGTCATAAATTCAATCATAGCCCAGCTCGAACGTGATTAATTTGTCGCTCAGATAGAAATTCGCACCGTTGCTGACATTGTATTTCTTATTCGCGGCAAGCCTATGCCCGCCACGCAAAAAAGTCCCGTTTTTTGAGCCGCAGTCCTCGATATAGAAGGTCTTGGCTGGCATATCAAATCCCACCTTGCAGTGCACACCGCTAATGGTATCGCTTGACTTGGTAAAGACTAAATTTGATCTGCGCGGGTCGCGCCCGATTATTACCTCACCGGTATGCAGGGGGATTTTAGCGCCTGCGTATTCGCCGCTTATCCCTTTTAGAAGCGGACGCCCCCAAGGGGTGCTGCCTGACGGAGGGGCGCTATTGACTGCGGCACTGCCCTTACGCCGTTTTGCAAGTATCAGCAGAATTATTACTACTGCAATCACGGCGGCAGTCCCGACGGCTGCATACAGCATGGCCGGCGAACTGCCCTTTGGGCTGGGTTGGGACGGCGTGGTCTTGCGTTTTGATTTCTTAGGAGTTGTCTGTGGCTGCGCAGTTGGAGCGGCAGTTGGGGCGGCAGATGGCGCCGGAGTAAGCGCTGGCGCCGGTGTTGGCTGAGAGGGTTGAAGAGCCTGATGGTTTTGTTCCAGCTGAGCAGGATTTCCCTCGGCATACGAGATTCCGGCAATCCGGAGTTCCGCCACAAGCTCGTCAGCCTGAATAGCCCAGCCGATGCCGCGCACATCTTTCTTCGCGCTTACCGCCGTATTTATACCAACCACCTGGCCGTTTTCGTTATACAGCGGACCGCCAGAGTTGCCGTGGTTAATCGGCGTGTCTGTCTGGTACATTTTTGCACCGTTTGGGAATGTTACCTTTGCGCTTATTATGCCCTTTGTTGTTTTTGGCTCTAAAAAGTCTTCCTTGCCGGTGTCAGCGGCGCCTGGGAATCCAATTGCGTAAACTGTTTGCGCATCCTCTACCCTGTTGCTTAGGACAAGCTCTACCGGCGGCTTATCCAGCCTATTAACAACGCTGAGAATTGCTATGTCCTTAGTCTGCGAGTTGTGGACAACCTTAGTATCTCTCAAATCATCTAACCCTAACGCAATCTTAGGCTCACACCCATTCTCTACGCACGACACCACGTGCCAGTTTGTTACCACATAATGACCGTCACCTATGACAAAGCCAGAGCCTGTGATATAACCTTTGGATACTCTCGATATTATCCTTACCGTGCTGTCTTTCATTCTCTTAATAGGCAGATTGTCAGCCGAGGCAGCTGCACCCGAAATCATGACAAGCGCAATAATCAACGCGGCTATTTTCTTACGAAATCTGCTCAAAAAAGACGCCGCATTGCCCATGCGGCATGACAGTACAGCCGCCGATGTGTTGTCCTGATTTGGCCGCTGCTTCGATATTGCCATATGTACCAGTGTCTCGGCAGATGCCTGAGGGTCTTGGGTTATGGATTCCTTCATCTCAGAATCTGAGATGGCATTATACAGGCCGTCGCTGCAAAGTATGACGGAATCCCCGTCGGAAAGCGGATACGGTCTTAGGTTTCGGTCAATTGTCTTGAGCTTCGGCAGCCCCAGATAGCTTGTCAGTGCAAATCTATCAGGGTCTTTATATATTGCCTCTTTAGTTAGCTCACCGGCTTCAAATCCGCGCATCAGTTCGTTTTCATATGTATGGTCTGTGTTTATCTGGGTAAGGATGCCGTGTCTTAATAGATATATCCTGCTGTCACCGGTGCTAATCCAATAGAGAAAGGCGTTATGAACCACACATGCTGCCATTGTAGTGCCGGCGCCGTTCGATATTGAGACTGATTCTGATACTAAGACTGCGCAGTCGTTTGCACTGACTAGGGCCAAGTACAGGGCATCGATTATTGTCTCATCCGGGCGCTTTGACATATAGCGCTCTAACATGCCCTCAATGGCGGCACGGCTTGTCTGCCTTCCCAGTGCCATGCCTCCCATGCCATCTGCAAGGGCTGCCATGACGCCGCCGTGCCGGACAAACCCAGAGTCAGAGAAATCGGAAAACGCAAGTGTGTCCTGCTGGTCTTTGCGTGTGCCCTGGTGCTGGGCATTGCCAGGTGTTATGTTCAT
This sequence comes from Nitrospirota bacterium, assembly GCA_015233265.1. GTDB lineage: Bacteria > Nitrospirota > Thermodesulfovibrionia > Thermodesulfovibrionales > Magnetobacteriaceae > Magnetominusculus. The sequence goes on along the minus strand of JADFXZ010000022.1, from coordinate 9,537 downwards.
CTTATAAATCATCTAATCAGTTTGTTATTCCCTCGGTATTGATATAAGAAGTTCAGTCTGACCTAATGTGATGGTATCGCCGTCGTTGATTTTTTGCACACTCGTCAAAGAGTTGCCATTAACCAGTGTACCGTTAGTTGAGCCAAGGTCCTTGATATAATACTTGCCGCCTGCCCTGCTTATCTCACAGTGTACGCCCGAAACCTCCTCGTCATCGGCAATTGTTACAGCGCAGTAGGCCTTATTACGCCCCATCACTATGGGTCTGTCAAGCAGCGCCTCATAGGTCATGGGATTTCTCTGGCCGCCAAGTACTGTGAACGTGAGCCTTACCCCGGGATGTGGCGCGGACGGCTTTGGCGTTTCATTGAGCACGCGGTTGACCTCAGGTCCCTGATAGAACTTGGTCTTGTTGAGCATGTTGAACCGCTTCAATCTGTTACGCCGCCTCATCGCCATTATGACGATTAATGCCGCCAATATGGTTATGGCGGCAATGAGATACAACTGTTGGGCGGTAATCGCGGCAGCTGGTGCCGGTGTTGACGGTGACTGGGCTATGGTGGGGTTAGGGGGCACAGTTGATGCCTTAGCCGCCGGCAATGTGCGGACGTCCATGCCGTCGGTAATTTGTTTTGTCCCAGCGGTCAGCGTCAGTTGAAGCCTGCTCTTTTGCCCATCACCTGTGCAGTTGTCGCAGGAGAGGTTTATTATAAATGAGTTGCGAATCCTGTCGTTTAGTATCTTATAAATCTCGTTATATGCCATGTTATTCGCCCTTATAAGCTCCCCTCCTGATCTGCGTGCGAACTCTCCAAGCGTCTTTAAGTGTTCATCTTTTTTAGGGGTTGAGGGCGGGGGATAATATCCGATGGCGTAAATTGGGATTCTGTCAACCTTTAGTATCTCTATGACCTCGTCTTTGGTCATGCCTCCTGCGAAGTCATCCTCGCCGTCAGAGAGTGTTATGATTACCTTTCTCTGCGGGAGGCTTGAGTCTTTACGCCTGCCCAGCTCTACCGCCTTGGTCAGCCCTCTGTGGAGCTGTGTAAGGTCGTCAACCAGCCTCAGAGCGTTAATTTTTGTCTTCAATTCGTTTTTGTCAGCCGTGTAGTCACAGACTACCTTCACGTCTTTGCCGAAGGTTATAATAGCAGCCATGTCCTTTCGCGCCATATTGCCTATCAGGCCAGAGATGGCCTCTCGCATCTGTTCAAATTGCTTGGGCTTGAGGGATTTGGATATATCCACTAAGAACACGTAGCCGACACCCTCACCAGATTGGGTAAACGGCACAAGCCCACGCGTTTTTGTCGAAGCGGCACCCACGCTTGCAGAGATTTTGAAATTGGTGGTCTCGTTGTCTCCGTTGTTATTATCTATGGCAGCGCCGATACTGTCCAGTATCTCTGCGTATACCTTTATATTTGGCAGCTCGACAGAGGCCTGTTCTACACGAAAGCCGCCTATATCCGCACAAATCAGCGGTGTTGGCAGTGCCGCAAATGATAATATCATCAGCAGGCATATAAGACATAAACCCGCCGGTCTTATGTCTCCCATTTAAAAAATTCCCCGCAGCATGGAAAAAATTTGAGCCGAGTCTTTCCAATTTCTATCTCGTCATATGGCTTTAGCTCTTTAGTGGAGTCAACCTCTTCTCCATTGAGATACACAATGCCGCGGCCTTCTCCCGCTATGATCTTAAAGGAATTCGACTTGGGATTGTAACTGACCACCGCGTGGTTGTTTCTCGATATGGCATCGTCACCCTTAATGCATACATCCATCGTATCAGCGCGCCCGATGAAGTTCTTTTCGCTGACAAGCCGGTAGTCTTTCCCTTTTTGAGCGCCTTCGACGCAGACAAGCCATCCAGTGACGGGGTCAGCGCCTGTCCTGTCCTTAAAGACTCCAACAGTTGCAACTTCGATATTGGGGGTACGGGAGCTATGGGAGGCCCTTGCCCGCGTTGCAGGGAAATCATCGGCTAAGTCAGTGCCGCCCTTTGGGCGTGTGAGGGCAATGTCGGGGATGACTACTGCGCACAGTGGACAGTTGGAGTATTTATCGGAGTCATAGTAGTGTCCGCTTGGGCATCGCTTCATATGTGAAACTCCTCCTTAAAAATTCGATGCCTGAACATTTGTCAGAAAAAAGCGCGTATTAATGTTCTATTTTACCTGCATCGCATTGCTGATAAGATATAATTATTCTTAGCTTTATGTCAATTGCTATAAGTACAGAAATTTTACCAATTTACGTATATTTTGTTATACCGTACTATAGAAATGTTATAATATATCGACATGTAAGACGCGATTTAAGGAGGATGTATGGGACGGCAGTATGATTGCCTAACAGACGAGGACAGGGAGTTTATTAAACAGCAGAGGGTGTTTTTTATCGCCTCGGCAAGCGGTAAGGAGGTCAATCTATCGCCCAAGGGATATGACAGCATCAGAGTAATTGACGCTAAGTCTCTATTATATCTGGATTATCCGGGAAGCGGAGACAGAACCGCCAGGGACATACGCTCTTTTGGCCAAGTAACGCTTATGTTTACGGCATTTACGGGGAAGCCCTCAATCTTGCGGCTTTTTTGTAAGGGTCGGATTGTCGAAAAAACAGATGCAATCTTTACGACACAACTGCTCAGGTATTTCACCGGCTGCGACGAGCGCTTGATTCGCAGATTGTTGATATTTGATATTTACACGGTGCAGCGTAGCTGCGGCAAATCAGTCCCCATAATGGAATTCAAAGGGGAGCGACGAGACCTGATTGAGGCAACGGCAAAGCTCTCTGACATCGGCACACTTGAGAAATTCATCGAAGACCACAAGACGCCGCCGGTATTAAAGTCATCAGGATGATGGGAATAGCTCTCTTTTCCATTATTATGATTCATGTCATAGATTTCTGCCAATTATAGTGCTACAATAACTTTGTATAGTTGTCCCATATCTAAAAATTTGAAAAAAAAGGAGTTCAAATGGAAAAAGTAAGTCTCCACGACAGCATAAACACCCTTGAGGAAAAAGTTAAGAAAGACGGTATGTCAAACATGCGTGAGCGCTTTGAGGCTCAGGAGAAAACCCGCTGTACGTACTGTAAGAAAGGAGTAAGCTGTCAATTGTGCAGCCAAGGCCCGTGCCGCATCACTCAGCACGCCGACAGAGGTGTCTGCGGCATAGACGCTGACGCTATGGTGATGAGGAATTTGGTGCATACGAATATCTTTGGCGCGGCGGCTTACGCATATCACGCAAAATCAGCTTTTAAAACCTTAAAGGCTGTGGGCCATGGCAAGAGTCCCTTTGAGATTAAAAATGTGGAGATGCTCAACTCCGTTGCCGAGACGATAGGGGTAGGAAAACAAGTGGACTTAAAGCAAACCGCCTTGAAAGTAGCTGAATTTTTCCTCAGCGAATTTCATCGTGACTCTGACGAGGAGTCAAAGCTCGTCGAGATATATGCACCAGAGTCGCGTAAGAGCATCTGGAGAAAGATGGGAATCTTCCCGGGCGGCACACTGCATGAGATCATGGATACAGAAACCAGATGTATGACCAATATAGACTCTGACTATGTGTCGTTAGCAAAAATGGCCATGAGAATGTCTATCTCCATGGCTTATTGTGCACAGGTTCCGCTTGAAATTGTCCAGGATATACTATTTGGCAGCCCCTCACCCCATGAGACATTTGTAGATATAGGCATAATAGACAAGGACTATGTAAACATTCTGCCAAATGGTCACGAACCCTTTGTTGGGGCGGCCATTATACAGCTTGCCCATCGCGACGATGTCCAAAAACTTGCCCGCGACAAAGGCGCAAAGGGCATCAGGGTGATTGGTTCTATCGAGACGGGGCAGGAATTGATTCAGAGATTTCCCACTGACGATGTCTTTGTGGGTCTTACGGGCAACTGGATAAACCAGGAATATGTAATGGCAACCGGCGCTGTAGACCTCTTTGCGGTAGACATGAACTGCTCTGTGCCGACGCTTAACCTCTATGCGGATAAATATAACTCAACGGTAGCCAGCGTGTCGAAGCTTGTCAGGCTGCCGGGCGTAAACATCAACTATGATTACACGCCTGAAGACGTTGAGATTCTTGCTGGCAAGCTGATTGCCTTAGCAATCGATAACTTTGAAAAGAGGAAGGGCAAAGACACACTTATTCCTCAGAAGAAACAAAGCGCAATCGTAGGATTTTCAACAGAATCCGTGTTGAAGGCCCTGGGAGGCACCTTAACCCCTCTTCTTGACGCGGTAAAGAAGGGCTCAATAAAGGGGATAACCGCCCTGGTAAGCTGTTCAACCCTGGCTAACGGGCCGCAGGACGCCCTGAGTGTGGCGGTTGCTAAAGAGTTGATAAAGAGAGACATCTTGGTGCTGAGCGCCGGGTGTGGAAATGCGGCCTTACAGGTAGCCGGGCTGCAAAGTCTCGATGCCATTGCGCTGGCTGGCCCTGGGCTGCAAGGCGTATGCAAGGCACTGGGAGTTCCCCCCGCCCTGAGTTTTGGCACATGCACTGATACTGGAAGGCTTGCCAATCTGGTAACAGCGGTTGCTGGGGCGCTTGGAGTTGACACGGCGCAGCTGCCGGTTGCCGTCACGGCCCCGGAGTATATGGAGCAGAAGGCAACGATTGACGCGATGTTTGCCGTAGCATTTGGTCTATACACACATGTATCTCCGGTACCGGCGGTAACGGGCGGCCCTGGAGTCGTTAAACTCCTGACACAGGATGTTGAGGGTCTGACTGGCGGCAAGATAGCAATTGGAGATGACGCCGTTACAATAGCAAACGGGATAGAAGATCACATAATGAAAAAGAGAAAGGCGCTGGGTATATAACAAGTAGTGAATTGCCCCCAAAAGAGGGATTATTTATTCCCTCTTTTGGGGGGCAACCCTGACAGGCCTGTCATCAATCCGCCATTTCACTTACAGTTTTATCTAATCCACGCTGAACCAAGGCAGTCATACGAAGCAAATAAACATTCGCTGTTCCAGGTTTCTATCCAGCGCTTGCCCTGAAAATAGTATTGACAATAGTAATGACATTATGTAAATATAATTATGCCATATGAATGGGATAAAGAGAAATGCGCCATTAACGTTGCCAAGCATGGAATTGACTTTGAGGCGGCAAAGCTTATTTTTGACGGACAGACACTTGAGATGCCGGATACCCGGCGAAATTACGGCGAAGAGCGTACAGGTGCTTATGGCGAGGTAAACGGCGTTGTCCTTTTTGTCGTTTACACGCAACGCGGGAACAACCGCCGGATAATAAGCGCAAGAAAGGCGGACCAATGAGCAAGAAAAATACTACGCACACGTCAAATAAAACGAAACCAATAAGAGACAAGACGGATTGGGCGCGGGTTAGGGCAATGACGGATTCAGAAATCGAACACGCCGTTGCCGGCGACCCCGAGACGTTTATTCCCGATGCTAAGTGGTTTGAGCAAGCAAAAATTGTTATGCCTAAAATTAAGGAAACAGTAACGTTGCGCCTTGACCCTGATATTTTGCAATGGTTCAAGCATGACGGAAGAGGCTATCAGACGCGCATTAACGCAGTGCTTCGGGCATTTGTAGAAGCGCAGGTGCATAAGGTACGGTAAAACATAGATAGCTGAATCCGTTTTGATTAATGTCCCCAAAATATCATCACCCTAATGATGGTCGCAGTCGCTGTTTAGCCCTTCTCCCTCTATTTATCCAACTCACAGACTAAATACTTTACCAAGTCGTGAACATTTGTCGATGGATTATCTGTCCCTGCCGATTTGCGGTCTTCCTCAAGCTTCTCAGCATTTCTTATAGCATCGCAAAATAGTAGTTTTGTGTTTTCAAACGTATCTTGGTTGCCTTTTTCATAGTTTTTAATGTCTTTTTTTAAGTCATCAATGACGCAGTCACAGGCCGATTTAGCAGTCGGAATTGTTTGGTATGGTTTAGATGAATACTTAAAATGTAAAACAAGCCACAACTCAAAACATGGCACAGATATTATCACCTTGAATTTATCTTTATGTTGTTTATTAAGTACATTGATTTTATTTTTTGCCGCATCAAAGGTAGAATGCGTATCTCTGTCAAAGATTACAAATACTCGGTCATAGCCTGGTTGGTATTTATTGAGTTGTATCTTAAACTCTTCTTCGGCTTTATCAACAAGCGTTTTCGGATCACTTCCTCCATACTTGTTCGGAATAAAAACTTGTTCCTTCTTAATACCAAGGTATTTTCGCAATTGATCAAAATAATATGGCTCTGTTTTTCCCCCTTCGCTGACAATCATTATAAATTTAAACTTCGAACGTAATTCTTTCTGACGCCTCAAGTCTTTATCTGCTTTTGCGATTTTTATGAAATAAGTTATCAGTTCCCATTAGAATTCGAAATCTCCAAAATAAGGGATTGCCCCGTATCGTCCTGCCAGATAGCCTCTTTCTAAGTCTTCTTTTTTCTCCGGTTTAAACTCGGCCAGAGAGTATAACTTTGTAGCGCTAAAACTGTCTTTTTCAGTAAACCATACCTGATCGCGGCGATAAATATAGGGATTCAACAAGGTCGTGTCGTGAGTGTTAAAGATAAGCTGCGCGTTCTTTGGATTGATTTTTGGATCATGAAACATTTCAATGAGGTGGTGCACAAGAAGCGGATGCAGGCTTGCGTCGAGTTCATCTAAGCACAGGACGCCACCTTTGTCGAGGACTTCAAGCCAAAGTCCAGATAAAGCAAACATCTTTTGGGTGCCGTTTGAGTCGTCATCATCGAAATCCAGTGTTATTTGCCCTTTGCTGGAGTCATGAACAGTTCTGATGCCTGACACTATTTTCATTGTTTTGGCTATCTCGTTTATTTCATCCTCGTTAACCAGCAGGTCTTCATCTCTCAGCATATTTGTCAGCATACTTGGATGAACTGGTAGTTTGTCTATTTCAATACCAGAGATAGTGGCATCTGATTTTTTTATAAGCGACATAATGCGTCTATGGTCGGCTTCATAGCGGTCAATGGTTTTATTTAAATATAATCTTAATGAAGGAAGAGATACAATGTCGAGTTGATTTAAAAACCAATTATATATAGGTTTCATCTGAACATCATTAAGCTGGCTGGCAGTAGAAAGAAAGAGAGCATTCTTTCTCGTGGCAGTTTTAATGACTTGTTTTTGCCCTGTAAATTTTCTGCCAAATTTCCATTTGTAATCAGAGGACTCCTGATCGAATATTCGTGCAAACCATATGTTGTATCTACCCTGTGGATAACTTATAAGCCACTCCTTGGTAATCATTGCTGAAGTTGCTGAGAAACCGTATTGATAGCGTGTTTCATCAATTATAAAGGTAATTTCAAGCTCCGTCGGATTTTTTGCGCTTTCGGCATTAAAAAGGAATGGCTTGACTGCAATGGTATCTCCTTCACTAAACTTACTAAAGGATTTGACGACAAAAAAATCCATAAAGTGTAAAGCGCGCAGGATGTTGCTTTTGCCCGAGGCGTTTGCACCGTATACAACCGCCGAGCGAAGCAGATCGGGCAAGCGGCCAATGCCTGAGGGAAAAGTATTCTTTTTGTCGTCAAAACTCCTGCCTGTAGCAGCCCCACCATGCTCAGCGTTTGTTTTTGATTAATCGATCTGTAGTTTGTAACGGATGTTCCCCTGAGAAATACATGTATGTCCGCGATTTTAAAGAATAATTTTAAAACACTAAGTGGCTACATTAAATATCCTTTAAAATCAAGCGCTTAATTATAGCTTGTAGGCTAAGATGTGTCAAGAAAAAAATCCTTTTGTAGTGGCTACGCTGTTTAATAAGTCATTGATATTGTGTGATATATTATTTTTTTGGGGGAACATCCGTTGTAACCGAAAATTCTATTAACATGCAGCTCCTTCACGCTATTTCTTCCAATATATCATCAAATCAGATATAATATTAACTAAAACTGCATAATGTGCATAATGATTGCACTTTCAGGCAAAGTGATCAGTCAGCTTATTTCCGCGGCCAATACATGATGATTGCAACGCCGCATAACGCTACTGCCCCGCCTATCAAATCAAATCTATCTGGCACTACCTTGTCTACCTTCCAGCCCCACAATATGGAAAGCGCTATAAATACACCGCCATATGCCGCATACACCCGGCCAAAATCAGCGGGTTGCAATGTCGGAACGACGCCGTAGACGACTAATATCAACGCACCAGCAAGGGCATACCACGCGCTCTTACTCTCGCGCAGCCACAGCCACATGAGATAACCCCCGCCAATCTCACATATGCCGGCTATGATAAAGTATATAACCGATTTAATCGGCTGGCACATCACTATATTGAGCCTCAAGTTGATATTTTAATTTCATATTACAATCATTAATCTGCTGACATGCTCAGCGGCCTTTTCGGGTGCTATCTTTGTTGTCTCTTTCGTGCGCCTGTCTTTTATCTCTACGAGGCCATCTTTGAGGGTCTTTGCCCCTATGACTATTTGATACGGGATGCCGGTCAAATCCGCGTCTTTAAACTTTATCCCCGGTCTGATGTCCCGGTCGTCTATCAGAAAGTCTATGCCCTTTGACTTTAGGGTGGCACAAATCGCGTCGGCCACCTTTGCCGTCTCCTCATCACTGACACTCAGCGGCAGTATCGTTACCGCAAACGGGGCAATCGACACCGGCCATATGATGCCGTTTGCGTCGTAGTTTTGCTCGATGGCGGCTGCGGCCACCCTTGCCGGCCCTATACCGTAGCTGCCCATTATTATTGGGACCTCGGCGCCGTCCTTGTTCAGATATACGGCGTTTAACGGCACGGAGTACTTGGTGCCAAGTTTGAAGATATTGCCTATCTCGATTACCTTGCGAATCTTCAACCCCGCCCCGCACCGCACACACCGCTCGTCCTGCCTTACCACGCGGATGTCGTGCCACTCGGCCTTAAAGTGCTCCTCCGGGTTTATACCCTTGAGGTGATAGTCCTTTTTATTTGCGCCGCCAACGTAGAGGCCGCTTTTAATAGATGTGGAGGCGATGACGCGAATTTTTTGATTTATCATATTTACTGGGCCAATAAACCCGGCCTCAACACCCAGAATCTCTACGATTTCGTCTTTGTGCGCCGGTCTGTAGTGGCCTATAACGCGCTGGGCCTTCTTCTCGTGCAGCTCCTCATCGCCGCGCACAAGGGCAAGCACCGGGGCGTCTTTCGTTATCAGAAGCAGGCTCTTAATAAAATTCTGCGGCGGCAGATTAAGAAATCTCGATACCTCATCGACTGTCTTAATGCGAGGCGTATAGACCTCCTCAAATGGCATGTCAATTGGCGTGTAGTCAGGCGGAACACTGACAGCAAGCTCCACATTGGCCGCATAGCCGCATCTGCCGCAAAGGGCAATCTCGTCCTCACCGGCGTCGCTTGGGGCCATAAATTCGTGAGCCGTGCTGCCGCCCTATGGCAACCCCAGCAGGGTTGTTGAGAAGGTATTCCCATGCAGATTCAC
>JADFXZ010000093.1:726-8238 GCA_015233265.1 Nitrospirota bacterium | reverse complement strand
TTTAATAGGTTACACCGCCTGACTTACTTTTTTACACACCTTTTTATTATACCTCCTAAATGGAACATTTGTGCATTAATAGTGCGCGCTGATGCCTCACTTCAACAACCGAGCCACTGTTACCGCTGTCTCCTGCATCGATTGCTCAAGGGTTGAATGATAAGTCTGCCTGCCCCTGAAGTCCGCCGCTATTTGCTCAAATATGCCGCTTCCTGCTGTGATGGTCTTGTCCCCGCGCAGGCGCATTAGTGTCTCAACTGCCCGATATGTCAGGTAGTCCTGTAATAATCTTCTGCCGTCAGCTTTTTCTACTGCGCCGCATTTTATCAGCCTCATGACAGCCGCCGTCGTGTTTTGCACGAGCACGTTTGGGTGCGCTGCCGCGTGTCTTAACTGCAGATACTGTACCAGAAACTCTATGTCCTCCACGCCTCCCGGTGAGAGCTTTATGTCAAGCGTGTTTGAGGCTGAGAGGCGCTCCTTTTTTATCCTGCCGCGCATTGTGATTATATCCTCCGGGGTGATGTCCTGCCCCCGTGTTAGAAATACCTCGTGCACCATTACCATAAACCGCTGTCTTGCCAGTTTATCAGCCACAACCGGCCGTGCCTTTAAAAGCGCCTGCACCTCCCACATCCTGCCATGGTGCAAGTAGTAGTCCCTGATGGCATCAAGCGAGTTTACCAGCATTCCCTTCGAGCCGTCTGCACGCAACCGCGTGTCAACCTTGTATGTATAGCCCTCTTTCGTATATGACGACAAGAGCTGAAGTACCCTCTCTGCCGATTCAGGGCTGCCATCACCAATAAATATTATATCGAGGTCAGAATTTATCGTCATCTCACGGCCGCCTAACTTCCCCATCGCCACGATTGAGATACCGCTCTGAGCGCCCAACGATGCCAGCAAAACCGCCTCCGCCGCCTTAGAAAGCCCCTTCATCAGGTTGATTATCCCAATTCTCTTATCGAGATATAACATCCCCAGGCGCAGCTCCTCCATCTTTCTAAAACGCGCCAACGCCTCAGCAGGCGAATCTTGGGACAACAGGGCAACAGCTGTCTCCCCGGCCATTACACGCAGCGTCTTTCTAACCGGCGTTCCACCGGCAAGCATATCTATATAGCGTGTGCTTCCAATCAGGATTGAAGATAAATATGGACTCCTTGAAAACACACCGTTGAGTGCCCCAATCAGCCCCAGATTGGCGCTGAAAAGCTCCAGATATGCCGTAGAGCCAGCGGCGGCCACAATCTCCGTAAACCGCAGGAGATTCCCAAGGGCCATCTCCGGCTCAGGGGAGTTCAACGCCGCTGCGGCAAACTCCGGGATTATCGCCCCCTGAAGCCGCCTCATGGCAAGCGTTTGAAAGGCATTGGCGGAGTCTTTAATTTTTCGCATATAATACAACACCTTGCCGGGATTCTTTATGCGCCGCTCTTTTAACTCCGCACTGAGCGTCTCTTCGCTATAGGTGTCAAGCAGGGTCTGCCCCCGCTCCTGTTTTGAATAGTCAAAGAGTGAATTATATATCCTGTTGACCGCGGTGCGCCTGCCATGAAGTTCATCCATGAATCGCTTTGCGTTTGTAGCGCCCATCTTTTTTGCCGTGCATTGCAGGGCGGTGGGTTCGATTGACAGCGTGTGCGTCTGAATGTCGTTGAGCATCTGAATGCACTGCTCAAGGCGGCGCAGATAGAGATAGTGTTCTGATAGGTCTGAGAAATCATCATAGCCTATGAGATTTTTCTGGCTCAATCTGTGAAGAGCAAGGACAAGACCACGCTCCCGTAACAGCGGCTCCTGCCCACCGTAGACCAGCTGCAGCGCCTGCGCAAAGAACTCTATCTCTCTGATGCCGCCATAGCCCTTCTTTATGTCGTGCTTGGCAAACGCTGAGTCGATTTTTTTCTTTAACTGCCTGATTTCCCCAATTGAACGCATGTCTATGTACTTTCTGTAGACAAATGGGACAATCATATCGAGAAAATCGCTGCCCAGCCCCTCATCCCCAGCTATCGGACGGGCGCGAATCAGGGCTAGGCGCTCCCACTCTCGCCCCCAGGACTCATAATATTGTTCGTAGCTGCTGATGGGCAGAGCAAGCTCACCCTTAGCTCCCTGCGGCCTAAGCCGTAAATCAACGCGATAGACAAACCCCTCAGCGGTGTGCGTACTTAGAAGTCCGCTCATCAGCTCAGCCGGCTTGCAGTAAAACTCATGATTGGTAATCCGGTTTACGCGTATAGCGCTTTGGCTTATCACGCCTGGTGTCTGCCCATCCTGGCATTCATAGACAAATATCAGGTCAATATCGGAGCTGTAATTAAGCTCAGAGGCGCCGAGTTTCCCAAGGGCAATGACCGAGAGTTTGCCGCCTTCTGGTTCACCGTAGAGGGCGCTTAACTCAGCCACGGTATGCCCTAGGGCAGCCTCAGTAATCACATCGGCTAGTGCGCTGAGATCCAACATGCTTTCTTTAATGTCAGCTGTACCCGCGGCAAAGCGAAGGCTTATCTTTAACAGGTATTTCTTCTTAAACAGCCGCAGATAGGTCTCGAAGGAATCGCCTTGCGTGGGAGCGCCATTTATCTCAGTACGTAAGTTGGATTTATCTATAGGTGAGTTGTCATCTCTGAGGATTTCAAGAAATACGTCCGGATTTGATATTACATACGGCAGGAGAAACTGCGTATAGGAAAATAATGAGGCCGCACCAAGTAGTTCTTTGTGCTTAAGGGCGCTCAAATGCTCAGGGCAAGATCTACTAAACGCCTCCAGAGCGTTGAGAGATCTGACCGGGTCCGGGGTTGCCGCGGCATACTCTTTGAGCAGTTTCTTAGGAGCGGTCATCCCACAGACGCGGGTCAAATATATCCCTAAGCCCCTCGCCAAGCAGGTTATATCCCATGACCGTAATAAGTATAGCAAGTCCAGGGAAAACCGAAAGCCACCAGGCTATCTCGAGATTGTCCTTTCCGGCTGAGAGAATATTGCCCCAGCTTGGAGTTGGGGGCTGAACCCCTAGCCCCAGGAAACTCAGCGCCGACTCGACAAGCACCGCAGCCGCAATACCCAGCACAGCTGAGATTATCACCGGGGCAAGGCTGTTAGGCAGCATGTGCCTGAGTATTATCCTCAAATCAGAGGCTCCGGAGGCCTTTGCCGCCAGTACATATTCCCTATTTTTAAGAGACAGAAACTCCGCCCTCACAAGGCGCGACACCCCCATCCACGATGTCAGCCCAATGACGGCCATGATGTTCCATATGCTCGAATCTAAAAATGCGATAACGGCAAGTATCAGAAAAAACGTAGGAATCGATAGCATTATATCTACAAATCTCATAACCGCGGCATCCACTGCCCTGCCGTAAAACCCCGCCGCCGCCCCAATAGCAATCCCAACGGCCGTTGCTATGCCTACTGAGACAAACCCCACAGAGAGGGAAATCCCCGCCCCGTAGAGCATCCGGCTTAGGACATCCCTGCCGAGGTCGTCAGTGCCAAGGAGATGTGCACGGCTCGGTGCACACAAAACGCTCTGTCTGTTGATAGCCTCCGGGTCATAGGGGGCGATAAGCGGCGCTAGTGCCGCGGCAAGAAACAGACACAGGACGATTGCCCCTCCTGCGATGGTCATCTTATTTGCCTTGAGTCTCTTTATGACAGCGTTCATTTTCATATTTATTTATATTCCAGCTATCTTCTGGTTCGCGGGTCTACAGCCGTATACCCCAAATCAGCAAATAAATTCCCGGCAAGTGTGAGCACCGCCCCAATAGTCAGAATGCCCATCACAAGCGGGTAATCCCGTGACATCACTGACATGTAAAAGAGCTGCCCCATGCCGGGGATTGAAAACACCTGTTCAAATATCACGCTGCCGCCAATCAGCCCGGGGATGGAAAGCCCCAGAATTGTGACAATTGGAAGCAGCGCGTTTCTAAGGCCGTGGATGTAGGTAATCCTGTTCGAACTCATGCCCTTTGATCTGGCCGTAGTCATAAAGTCCTGCCTGATTACCTCAAGCATAGAGCCTCGCATGTAACGCGAAATCCCGGCAATCCCGCCAAAGGCCGAGACAAATATTGGAAGAATGAGATGCCGCAATATATCAATCACCTGGTCAGAAAATGAAAATCCTGAAAAACCGGCGGATTTCAACCCGGCAACTGGCAGCATGTGTTGATGTACGCCAAAGAACATCATCAGAAGCAGCGCCAGCCAAAACCCCGGCATCGCAAACCCTATAAACACCCCCACCGTGGTAATCCTGTCATACAGCGTATGGCGGTGCACGGCTGACGAAATCCCAATAGGTATCGCAATGGCAAGTATTATAATGAGCGACGCGATATTTATGTACAGAGTGATGGGAAGCCGCTCCTTTATCTTAGTCCATACAGCCCTATGGTCAGAAGAGAATGACTCGCCAAAGTCAAGCCGGACAACTCGCTTAATCCACAGGACATACTGAGTGGTGACGGGTTTGTCGAGGCCGTAGTATTGCTCCAGCTTAGCGCGCGCCTCCGGTGTAATCTTAGGATTAAGGTCAGTTAAGACGTCGGTGGGCTTGCCCGGGGCCAAATGGATGATAGCGAAACTTATAATAGTTATCCCCACAAATGTGATAAACATCTCAAGGGTCTTCTTTGTCAGATACATAAGCACAGCTGTAAGTTTACAATTAAATGCAAAGGAGTTTCAAGCAGTGGGGTCACATGTCAAGCCCTGACTGGAATCAAAACAGGGCAAACGCATTTGAAACTCACAGAAAATAGGACAAACCGGAATAATTGCATAGGTATCTTCTGCCTTTATTCTTCAAATATGTTTGCCCTGAAAATGAGAACTCTTTAAAAAAAAAACAAAATACCACCTATTAAAAATACGGGTTACACAGATAACTTGACACTCCCATCAATTCAGTAAGCCTATGTCTTTGAGCGTCTCAACGACAGCCTTTTTACTTATTGGCTTTATCAGATACGCCGTACACCCGCCCTTGTAGTATGCGTTTACTATGTCGGATTGCTGGTTGAGGGCGGTAGTCATGACAATCTTCGCCTCCCGTACCAGCACATCGCGTCCAAGCTCCTCTTCAAATTCGCGCATTCTTTTAAGTGCCTCATTGCCGTCCATTTCAGGCATCATTATATCCAGACAAATCAGCTCATAAGGCTGCTTGTCATCATGCGCCATTACAAATGCCTCAAAGGCCTCCTTACCGGTCACTACTACGTCACATTCCCCATAGCCTGCCAGCATTCCCAGCAATACAGTACGATTGTGATCGTCATCGTCGGCTATTAGTATTTTCATATATTCACTCCCTCCGTCGGTGCCGTATTATATCACATAATCGTTAGTCCTTTTAAGAGTAGCTCTCAGCCCCCCACAATATGCCCCGCAAATTGGGAATTGTTGTGGATTATCCCGTGTTCTCTTCTGAAGCCCAGTCCGCATGGCTGGTATGAATAAAATACACTGGCCTGGTATAATCTCCCCTCAGAGTCCTCGGGAAATCTGGCATACTCCTGATATATGCTTTTATACCTGTCATATTCGCCTCCATTAGAGCTGACAGCCCTTCCGGACTTATCAAAAATAGAGACATTTTGCCCTTCACGTCCAAGTGTCTTTTTCTCAACATAAGACTTACCCGGCAACGGCGCAAGCGAAGTCTCAAGCAGGAGAGGATGTCCGCGGTACATATCCCACAGTATCTTCAGTAAACCCTTCGATTGAAAGACAAGGGCGTATGGCGGATTTGTAAGGACTGCCTGGTAATTTATAAGGCAATCGGAAGGAATGGCGGCAGGGTCTGGTTCATAGAGGCTTATAAACTCATAGGGCAGGTTCTTAAACCAGTAATCATACCTGTAGTGGCGCTGCCCGTCCTGTAAGGAGATTCCCCCGGTGTTTGAGAAAAAGACCTTATCGACAAACTCGAAATCAGTAATGAAGCCAGCCTCGAAGGCGGCCTCCTCTATCAGCCGTGTGGTGTTTTCGTCTTCGGGAAATCCGGCAAGGCACGACAACAGGGCGCGTGGCACTGCCCGGCAATCCGCTTCGAAATCAGGATTGAGCGCCTTTAGTCTTACAAACGATTCCCTTAGTGTCTCGTATAATGAGTTATACTGCATGGTCTCGTCTAACTTGTTATGCTTGAGGGACATCCACTGAATGACCGCAGTTTCAAATATCAAAGAGGGTGTGTCGGCATTGAACTCGATGAGTTTTATGGGAATGCCGTCTATGCCGCCGGCAAAGTCAAATCGGCCCAAGAGGTGAAAATGCCGTTCATTCTGCCACGTATGCTCTATCATAGCTATGAGGGATTCGTCGATGTCAAGCTGGTGGTAGAGGCGGTTTTCTATGGCAAACTCAGCCGCGTGAATAAACATATCGTAGAGTTCTTCGGCGGCCTTGTAATAATTATCGCCTTGGGTTTCTGTAATACAGACTATCTCACCGGCAATGGAGGGTGGAGCACCCGGCATCCTGTACCATGTATAGCCGATTTCGCTGTAAATAGCCTCATCAATTGGATTAATCTCTAAAATTTTCACCGGTCTTTGTGTTAACCGCCTCCCCTGCCAAACATTCTGGCGAAAAAACCGCTCTTGCCCGTACCGACTGAGCCGTATAACGGTCTGCCGCCATATCTGCCGCCGCTGACGCTGCCGTTGATGTTGCCGCCAGAACTGCCTGCAAAGGACAGGTCGGAGGAGTCATTGCGTCCGGTCTTCCTCGCAATAATCTCTTTTTGCGCGAGGGTCTGCCTGTAGATAGCTTCGTTAGCGTAAACGTGCGACGAGATAAAGGGTGTCCTGCCAAGCATGTAGCCAAACAGCCCTGAGGCAAGCACCGTCCCAAGTCCTAATCCGAAGTCGTCATGGGCGTCTTTGACTAACATCTGCGCCTGTTGCTGTGGGATAGTCTCAACGGAGCCGTCTATGTGAGTTACCATCACACCGGAACATTTGCTGGGGAATTCTCTGACAATCTTAAACTGGCCCTGCTCTATTTCCTGAACCTCGGTAATGACACCGTATTTCTGCAGGGCAGCCCCAGAGTTTGCAAACTGCGTGGGGCAGTCTTTTAGCTCCGGCGAGCAGCCAGATGCCGTTAACAAGGCGTTAGCGAGGAAGAATATCCCGCCAACCGACGCTGTCTTGATTTTTTTACGCATCCGCCGTCATCCAATCACATCACCTGAGCAATGACAATGGCTACTGACAGCGAAATCGCCTCGACCACTATCACGGCGGCGGTGTTGCGGTTTTTAATCTGCAAGGTCAAGGTAGTCTTTGGCAGAAAGATATAACTTGCAGCCTTCTGGATTGCCAACAAAAAGGCTAGCCCCATAAAGGCGCTGATAAAAAACGACATTACCCCCCTGCCCCAGCCAATAAAATCCCCTGTCACGCTGGAGCGGACAATTACCGCATATGACACCACCACCCCGGCCAAGACAATGCCTGCGCTGAGATTTCCCCCTTCTAT
>JADFXZ010000093.1:0-716 GCA_015233265.1 Nitrospirota bacterium | reverse complement strand
CATTCTTAATGCCTATGTGGTAGATTCTCTGCGTAATTAGAAACACCAGCGCCATAACAAACTGCGCCAGTGCAAAAAACACTATAGCTGACAACAATCCCCCGCCACCGCCGGAGACCACCCCGCCAAGCACCAGTCCAGAGGCCAGATAAATCCCGCACTCGACCATTCCTATGGCGGCGTTGCCCTGCCCGATGAGCCTATTGTGGTCAACACCCATGAGAAACAGATAGCGGTTAATATAGTGTGAGACAAAAAACAGCACGCTGATAAGCGCCCCTGTGACAAAGAAAGACAGCACATCACTCAGCGTTGACTCAGTGTCCATGGCGCCTGCCATTGCGATTGCCATCCCAAAATAATGTCCAAAACGCCACAGGGCAACAGCCGTGTTGCCGCCCTTTTCCACGGCGTAGTCATCGTCGAATTTCGTCAGAAAATCAGCCGTCTTTTTCGAGACGAAAAGAAAAAAGACCACTATGACAATATCTGCAAGGTCATATAAATACTTTTCCATTCGCTATCCCCACTTTTGAAATAATCCTTCGACAAGCTCAGGATGCCGACACGCTCTGATTGTCTGACAAGTTCAGATTACCCAAGCAACTCCTCAGTTGGTAGGCTACCACAGCTGCCATATTTTCGTCAAACTCGCCGCGGCACCCAAGCTCCGACATAGGAATTTGTACCTATCGGTATAAAGGGTTTTTGAGAGC
>JADFXZ010000021.1 GCA_015233265.1 Nitrospirota bacterium | reverse complement strand
GTGGCATCCGATGGCAGATCATGCAGTTGTCGTGGCGCGTATGAAGCAATTAAAAGACGGCCTCAAAAGACAAATCAACGTAAAGGTAACCCACGACGCACTGAGAAACGCATACATAGAGGGGTTGTTTGCCATGGGGGACAGGTGTGTGTCACCGATTGTCGAATCACTGGCCGATGGCACTGACTGGGAAAAGGCCTGCAAGGAGCGCTCAATAGACGCCTCAGCGTATATCTACCGCAAAAAGGCATTTGATGAGCGGCTGCCATGGGATTTTATAGATAATGGGATAGATAAGGCAAGTCTCTGGCGGGAGTATTGCAAGGCAGAGGCACTATGAATCTCTATCTGTGCAACATGCTGACCACCTGCATATCAACGACATTACATAATTGTAGTATAATACAATTTTGTATCGTCTCCACAGAGGCAAACCGCTTAAAAGACCGAATAAATAGCATGTTACACTCTGGCACGGTTTATGATAGTGATATTGGAAGGCATGGCTGGTTATTGCTTACGTAATGGTATTTTAATGAAAATAATTCACTACAAATTGATTAATGTATCATTTGTATTGCCGATTTGCTATAATAGCAACGGAGGTGGCTCGTGAATCTGAAAGATTGGGCGGCGTCTCTAAAGAAATAGCACGGCAAGGAGTAAACCGGATGTCTGTTTTGATAGTCAAAAATATAGACAACGAAGGGCCTGGTACGATAGAGGACTTTCTTGTGGAGAACTCTATTGCGTACACCGTAGTTAATATAGCCAGTGAGGCTGTCCCTACTGTGGATGCCTTTAATACGCTTGTAATCATGGGCGGCCCAATGTCCGTAAATGACGACGACGATTATCTGAAAAAAGAGCGGCAGATAGTCCGGCAGTTTATAGACAAGGGCAAGAGAGTCCTTGGCATATGCCTTGGCGCACAGATGATAGCAAAGGCGCTGGGGGCAAAGGTATACAAGGGCCCGGCCCCTGAGGTTGGCTGGTACACAATAGCGGCAACTGATGCCGGAATGGCTGACCCCGCGTTTTCGCGCCTTGCCGTTGGGGCAACGTCAGATTTATTAGTGTTTCACTGGCACGGGGAGACGTTTGACTTGCCAGCGGGGGCGGTGCACCTTGCCTCTAACGCAATGTATCCGAATCAGGCGTTTAAGTATGGAGGTGCGGTCTATGCCTTTCAGTTTCACATGGAGGTAAACCGGGAGATGGTATATGACTGGATGACAAACGAACCGCTGGATATGGCAGAACTAAGGACGCAGACCGAGGCAATCTACCCGTCGTATTCGGGGCGTGCCCGAGCGTTTTATGAAGAGTTTTTCAATAAATAAACTATATAAGGAGGGCAGTTTAGGTGAAAAAAATCGAGGCGATAATTAAGCCGTTTAAGCTTGACGAGGTCAAAGACGCTATAAACGCAATCGGCGTTCAGGGCATGACAGTGGTTGAGGTAAAGGGCTTTGGCAGGCAAAAGGGACACACTGAGCTATACAGAGGTGCTGAGTATGTCATTGACTTCATCCCCAAGATAAAAATAGAACTGGTGGTTGCTGACACTATTGCTGAAAAGGTAATCGACACGATAGAAAAGACGGCAAAAACCGGTAAGATAGGAGACGGCAAGATATTTATCTATAACATAGAAGACGCCCTGAGAATAAGAACAGGCGAAAGAGGCGAAATAGCCCTATAATCAAAATTCAGGAGGACAACTAATGACACCCAAAGAAGTACTGGCGTATGCGAAGAAAAATGACACTGTGATGGTAAATCTAATGTTTGTCGATTTCCCCGGTATGTGGCAGAATTTCGCCGTACCAATCGGCCAGCTCAGCGAAAAGTCGTTCGAAGAGGGGTTTGGTTTTGACGGCTCTTCGATAAGGGGATGGCAGGCGATTAACGCCTCGGACATGCTGGTGATTCCAGACCCTACGACGGCTATGATGGACCCATTTACAAAATATCCGACATTATGTCTGATATGTAACATATTTGACCCGATAACCAAGTCGTCATATACGCGTGACCCGCGTTATATAGCGCAGAAGGCGGCTAAGTATCTGCAATCTACGGGTATTGCCGACACGGCATATTTTGGTCCTGAGGCGGAGTTTTTTATCTTTGACGACATACGCTATGACCAGACTACAAACAGTGGTTATTACTATATCGATTCTAAGGAAGGCATCTGGAACTCAGGCAAGGACGAAAAACCGAATCTTGGCTATAAGCCGCGCTACAAGGAGGGATATTTCCCCGTAGCGCCCAATGACTCTATGGAAGACCTGAGATCCGAGATGGTCGTAACGCTTCAAAAGTGCGGCATCGAGGTAGAGGCGCAGCATCATGAAGTGGCAACGGCGGGGCAGGCGGAGATAGACATGAGATTCTCGCCGCTGGTAAAGATGGCCGACTGGCTGATGATATTCAAGTACGTAATCAAAAACGTGGCAAATAAAAATGGAAAGACGGCAACATTTATGCCTAAGCCCCTATTTGCCGACAACGGCTCAGGGATGCACGTTCACCAGAGTCTGTGGAAAGGGGATAAGCCGCTGTTTCCGGGAAATGGATACGCCGGACTGAGCGAAATGGCCCTGCACTATATTGGTGGAATCCTCAAGCACTCAAGGGCAATTGCGGCGATAACCAATCCGACGACAAATTCATACAAGAGACTAGTCCCAGGGTTTGAAGCCCCTGTGAATCTTGCCTACTCGGCACGCAATCGTTCAGCCTCGATAAGAATCCCGATGTACTCGGCCTCTCCAAAGGCAAAGCGCATAGAGGTGAGATATCCAGACCCATCATGTAATCCATATCTGGCATTTTCGGCAATGCTGATGGCGGGATTAGATGGAATACAAAACAGAATAGACCCGGGCGAGCCGCTCGATAAGGACTTATATGATCTCGAACCGGAGGAGTTGGCAACCGTTCCACAGATGCCTGGAAGCCTTGACGAGGCATTAAACAACATAGAGGCCGATCACGAGTTTCTGTTAAAGGGCGATGTGTTTACGGAGGATGTGCTAAAGACATGGGTAGCCTACAAGTGGGAGAAAGAGGTGGATGCCATGAGACTGAGGCCGCACCCGTATGAGTTCTACCTGTACTATGATGTATAAGATGCCGTACTACGATGCAAAATAAGCAGTGGTAATAGTAGGAGTAATCGGAGGAAGAGACGTAAGCCCGTGGCACCTTGGGCAAGCGCAGCTCACCGGCAGGCTGATAGCACAAAAGGGCGGCCTGCTGGTGTGCGGCGGCCTTGGTGGGGTCATGGAGGCGGCCTGTAAGGGAGCAAAAGAGGCGGGGGGATTAACAGTGGGGATATTACCGCAAGGGCAGACCACGCACGCCAATCCGCACGTAGGCATACCAATTGCAACCGGAATGGGCATGGCCAGAAACGCCATAATAGCGCAAACCGCAGACGTACTCATAGCTATAGGCGGCTCCTACGGCACGCTTTCAGAGATAGCCTACGGCCTGCAGTTCAACAAACCCGTAATAGGGATTGGTACTTGGGAAATAGAAGGCGTAATAACCGCAGAGACGGCGGCTGAGGCGGTGGAGATGGCGTTTAGTTTTAAATAGGCAGGTTTATGTCTGTTACTGTTTTTATGTTTATTTTCCCATACTTCCGTGTTATAATAATCCGAGAAATTAAGAAGGAGGAATTACTACGGACTACGACAATGATGCAATCGACGATGACAGAAAAGATGATGAAGATCAAGATGACTTAAAATCTATAAATCTATCTCAACCCAAGGCTGTGTTATGGTCATCCGGCGTAACCGTTCACCCAGTAAAGTGATTGATTTATAAGGATAATTTCCATACAGAGATTGGATTGCCAACAACGGCGTTTGACATAACTGCTTGATTTTAAAGACTTTTTTGTTTTTGGGGTGTATTTTGATATACACAAAATATCCTTAATAATCAAGGTGTTAAGGTGGGTGAACGGTTACAGCATAATAATGGAATTAAAGAAGAAAACTTATTAAGACTACTTTTGCCTATTGGGATTCAGTTTGACGATATTGACCCTGCCTGATTAGCTTATATTAACCAATTTGGCAAACACAGAGGTGCTATTGCACATCAGTCATCTATGCAGACAACGACAGAAAATGATCCAAGTCAGGAGGTTGTGGATGTATCAAATAAACTAAATAATATATTTATTGGGATAGAAGAATTAGATGAAAAATTTGATAAAATATTAACTGATCTAAACATGCGGTAATTAAGTTTCAGCCTTTTACTATCTCATGTCTTCCTTGTAGTGATAGACAAATGTTATCATTTGTTTGTCTCAAAAGGCTGGATTGCCGCTTTCGCTGCAATGACAGACTAAACAATTCATACTGTATTTGCCCTGATAAAACATCGCTCCGACTGGAAACAGATCAACCACTCATGGTACACTTAGCTGTCTATACAACGCTGAGAGTGATACAGCATTTCTTGAGCTGTTAACACTATGCGGCGGCAGTTCAATGCAGGGAGGTTTATGGCAGTGGCCCAACAGCCAAATACACAGAATCTCGTTTCAGACAGCGGCAAGGCTGTGGCGTCAGTTGACAACCTCTTGCCCAAAGAAATTACGATCAAGGCCGAAAACATTGGGGTTATA
The DNA here is from genome assembly GCA_015233265.1 of Nitrospirota bacterium. Taxonomy (GTDB): domain Bacteria; phylum Nitrospirota; class Thermodesulfovibrionia; order Thermodesulfovibrionales; family Magnetobacteriaceae; genus Magnetominusculus. The sequence goes on along the minus strand of JADFXZ010000021.1, from coordinate 15,645 downwards.
AAGGCCAACCTTGATTTGTTTACGCTTCTTGCCCTGTCGATTCTGGCTGGTGCGTTTATATCGCTGGGGTCAATATTCTTTACTGTTGTCACTACTGGTAACGGGGTTGCTGGTGCAATTAAACTACCAGCCGGTATAATGAGATTAGCAGGAGGTCTTTCATTTTGCCTGGGCCTGATTTTGGTCGTGATAGCTGGCTCTGAACTCTTTACTGGTAACATTCTTATAACTATGGCGGCAGCCAGCAAAAAGATATCAATCAAGTTGTTAGCAAGAAATTGGACTGTAGTCTACGCAGGCAACCTAATCGGTGCAATTACGACTGCATACCTTATATTTGCAAGCGGTCAGTATAAGTTGTCGGATGGCATCTTCGGGCTTCAGGCGTTAACTATAGCAACTGCTAAGTGCAATATACCCTTTATGGAGGCATTGATTAGGGGGATTTATTGTAACGCCCTCGTGTGCCTTGCTATTTGGCTCTGTTTCTCGGGACGGACTGTGGTAGATAAAATTGTCAGCATAATATTTCCCATCACCGCCTTTGTCACCATAGGATTTGAACACTGTGTTGCAAATATGTACCTGATTCCAGCCGGTATTTTTATTAAAAACGGGGCGCAACCAGAATTCTGGGCTAAGGCGGGCAGTGCCGCCGCAGATACTTATGCAACTCTAACGTGGAATAATTTCATAGTTGCCAACCTCATTCCAGTATCGATAGGCAACATAATAGGTGGACTTATGGTTGGACTAGTGTACTGGGTAATTTACAACAGACCCAATGTCCTAAATGCCGACAACCAATCTAAATTATTAAGAAAACACATAGGATTGGGTCAGCGAAAACACCAGCGCCATGAAGCGGATGGCCTTGTGACATTACAATTTGATTCCGGTGTTGCCAACGGAAATCTTTGCAATATAAGCGAAGGCGGTATGACCTGTACATTTAAAATGTGTGAAATCAATCTTCCACACAAATTGGACAATATAGCCTGTGTTATTACAGGATATGCGAAGGATTCAACAGGGCAAGCCGACAAAATAGAAGTATCCGAAGTGAAAGGTACCCTTGTCAACTATTACACTGAATCAGTTTACGGTGAGGCACAGATATGGATAACAATTCAATTTATTGACCTTAGCATGGACAAGAGAAAGGATATCCTGCACTTAATGAAGAATATGACCAGCAAGAATTACTAAGGACTACGTATGTATGAAGACATAATGGAAATAGAGAGTTTATGCCCAACTGTGCCATGTGGCATGGGATTTCTGTCCCGCGTCCAAGGACATTTGCTACTTTACCCACGATTCATAGGAAGTATTACATTTGATGAGATCTTGTCACACTCCTGGGACACAGCATACGAATCAGAGAGGGCAGGGCAGGTGCGGTACGAAAATCTTAATAACTCAAATCGTGACAAAAAAAAACATTGCTGTTGAAAATGGATTGAATTAAGCGTATAATATCAAAGAAATTAGTGCTATGTGGTATTTGAGGCGGTATATGTTGATTTTAAGAATATTTATCACGTTAATTCTATTGATTGCGCCTGTGCTTTATGGGGCAGCCCATGCCGATGGGCAGCGTGATGTGCGGATTGGGGTGCTTGCCCATATGGGTAAGGACCGCTGCCGTGAGGCTTGGCAGCCGACTATGGATTATCTGACTGCGCATATTCCAGGGTTTAAGTTTAACCTCATCCCCCTTTCATTTGACGAAATTGACAGCGCGGTCAAGACCAGTTCGGTCGAGTTTATCATAGTAAACCCATCTATTTACATCGAACTGGAGGTCAGGCACCGTGTCAGCAGGATAGCAACTATGGAGAATTTAAAATTAGGCAAGGGATATACTGTCTTTGGCGGCGTCATATTCACGCGGGCTGGACGCTCAGATATCAATACAATAGAAGACCTGCGAGGAGTGAAGTTTGCCGCTGTAGATAAATCCTCGCTTGGCGGATGGGCAATGGCGTGGGGCGAGATGAAAAGGCACGGCATCAATCCCTGGAAGGATTTCTCTTCCCTTGAGTTTATGAACAGACATCAAAATGTTGTCTTTGCCGTCAGAAAAGGCATTGTTGACGCAGGGACGGTTAGAACTGACACGTTTGAGAGGATGGCGGCCAGTGGGGAGATTGCCCTTAACGAATTCAAGGTGATTAAATATAATGGCAAGGGCGCTGATTACGAGACCTTCCCATTTCTGCTGAGCACACCGCTGTACCCTGAGTGGCCGATTGCCAAGGTGAAACACACGCCAGAGTCACTTGCCAAATTAACGGCCTCAGCCCTTTTGGGGATGCCTAAGGACAGCCCAGCCGCCAAGTCGGCTGAGATAGAGGGTTGGACAATTCCGCTTAACTACGAGACTGTCGATGACCTATTGAAATACCTGCAAGTCAGCCCTTATGAAGACTATGGACAGGTAACATGGCACGATATTTTCCAGCAGCACATGGTGCCGGTAATATTAATATCACTGTTTATCGCGGCATTGATTGCCTTACTTGTTTATATTTCGAGGCTGAGTATGAGACTAAACGAATCAGGCCATCAGCTGGAGGCAAGAAATCGTCAGGTTGAAGAGGCGAATAATCAAATTATGGACAGCATCCGTTACGCTAGCAGCATCCAGCGCGCGATCTTACCGCAGCTTCAGAGTCTCAACGCGGTGCTTGGGGATTATTTTGTCATATGGCGTCCGCGCGATGTCATAGGCGGAGACCTCTACTGGTTTTACTGCCAGCACGACGATATTATGATAGCCGTAATAGACTGCACGGGGCACGGTGTCCCTGGCGCTATAATGACCATGCTGGCCGGCACGACGCTCAACCGTGTGGTCAACGAATTAGGTTATACTGATCCTTCTGTAATCCTGACCAATACGAACAAATTGATTAAGGATACGCTGAGCACAGGGGATGACAACTCACTCTACGACAACGGGCTTGACATCGGCATATCCTATGTGAACAAGAAGGCAAAGACGCTGACATTTGCCGGGGCAAGAATCTCACTGTTTTTTGCCAGTGGGCAGTTTGTGCATGAAATAAAAGGAGACCGCAAGAGCATAGGCTATCAGACGTCAAACACGGACTTTGTCTTCACAAATCATAAAATCAACATATCAGACGACATGAGTTTTTATATGATGACTGACGGCTTAAGCGACCAGGTGGGTGGTTCTATGGGCATCCCGTTTGGAAAGAAACGCTTTACGGAGTTCATAACTGTCAATAACAATAAATCGTTTCAAACTCAACACACCCTGCTTACTGAGATATTTGAGCAGTACCGGGCGGATGAGTCTCAGCGTGATGACATAACGGTCATAGGATTTAAAATTTAGACAATTATTGAGGGCGGCGGTGTTAACGAATCTATACGACATATACAGGCAGATGCAAAACGAGGAGCAATTTTTCAGCTTCAGCGGTCCTGTGTCCCAGCACGTTGTTGAGGGGATTGGGGCGGCGTTGAAGCTCAAGATGGAGATAGAGGAAAACGATGTTAATACAATTCAGAAGGTCTTCGCCACATACGTCGAGCAGATGCAAAATGTTATGAACTATTCGGCTCAGAGACTCAATGAGATAAAAGAGGGCGGAGATATAGGCATAGGGATCTTTATTGTTGGCAGCCATGAGGGTCACTTTTACGTTCGGTGCGGCAACAACATATATAACGACAAGGTACCGGTTATAAAGGAACAGGTGGATAGATTGAAAGATCTAGACCGCGATGAACTCAAAGTGATTTTTAAGGAAAGGAGAAAGAACCCTCCCCCAGAGGGCAGCAAGGGCGCCGGCCTGGGCTTTATAGAAATGGCAAGAAAGGCAAGCCGTCCAATAGAAATAGACTTTACACCGGTGGATAAGACTATGTCGTTCTTATCGATAACCGTGTTCATATGACAGGAGATGGCAGATCATGGAAAGATACTACGTTGCAGCCACAAAATCCACTCCACATATAAATTTTGACCCAAAGGAAAAGACGTTTAATATTGTAGGTGAATCATTTCCTGAGAACGCGGCGGCGTTCTATACGCCGGTGTTTGCGTGGCTGAAGGAGTTTTTTGATTCACCATACGACAGCCCGATAGTATTCAACATTGAGTTAATCTATTTCAACAGCAGCAGCTCGAAGGCCCTGATGAGTTTTTTCACAATGCTTGAGAAGGCAGCGGCCTCCGGCAAAGAAATAACCGTCAACTGGCGATACCACACAGACAACGACACCGCCCATGAAAGCGGCGAGGAATTTATGGAAGACGCCCCCGGCCTTGCATTTAACATTGTAGAGGTTGAAAGGCACAAATAAACCGGAATGACAATGTTACAAAGCAAGCTTAGAATGAGACCGCAGAGAAAAAAAGCTTGAAATAATCCGTTTTGACTGCATTTTGCATAAGAACTGGATTTCTGCTTTCGCAGGAATGACAGATTAAGTGCGATTTAATACTACTCCTTGCATTAGCCATGATCCAGTGTAACAACAATACACATATAGTGCGTTTGCCCTGTAGACAAACCCCGCCGCTTGAGGGTAGAATATCATCATGGAAGCGCTCGAAGAGGCATTAACTGAAATCATCGACGGTGCGAAGATGCCGAGGCATTGTGATTTGACTGAAATGCTTGAAGAAGATCTGACTGAGATTATTGATGGACAGATAACCACGGGGCCAAGTCCATTTGGAAAACATCAAGATATTGTTTTTAACTTAGCTGACATTCTACGTCGTCACGTCAAGGGGCATAAGTTGGGAAAGGTTTTTTTGTCCCCCCTCGATGTGATCTTTGAGGAGGGATTAAACAGCCTTCAGCCTGATATATTATTTATCGCAAATGACAATATGCATATCTATCAGGATTGGATACGCGGCGTGCCGGACATGGTCTGTGAAGTTGTATCTCAGTACAGTTATGAAAGGGATACCAAGGTCAAGAGGGTTGTCTACGAGAAATTTAAGGTGCCGGAGTTCTGGATTGTATTCCCTGAACTTAGGGAGATTCAGATATTAACATACGATGACGGCACGTACAAGCTCCATTGTGTTGCGGTCTCAGAGGGCACTGTTAATTCTAAGGTGATTGATGGGCTGCTGGTTGATATTAAGGATGTCTTTGCGGACTAATCACGCTTCCGAAAAAGTTTCAGATGGCCTTTTTCTTTTTTTTGAGAGTACATGCTAAAATACACTGTTGTTAATACTGGAGGGGAAAAATATATGCGTTACTCAATATTCAGGGTCAGTGTCGTTGTAATTTTTTCTATGCTGGTGGTTTGTATGCCTTTAATGGCATTTGGTGAGGATTCAGCCGACAAGTATTTTGAAAAGGGAAATGAGTACATGAAGACAAAGGAATTTGACAAGGCAATTGCCGAATATTCCAAGGCCATAAAGATAAGCCCGAAATCCTCTGCACCATACTTCAACCGCGGCCACGCGCACGAAGGAAAAGGCGACCACAACAGCGCCATAGCCGACTACACCAAGTCCATCAGCATTGACCCTAAGGACGCCACCGCGTACTACAGCCGCGGGCTTGTGTATGAAAGGAAACAGGACTACAATAATGCCATCGCTGACTACACCAGGGCCATAAAGACTGACCCGAAACTGGCAATAGCCTACACCAACCGCGCTCAGATGTACTTAAAAGGGAAACAGGACTATAAACGGGCTATCGCCGATTTTAAGGAGGCTGTAAGGGCTGACCCCAAAGACTCCTCGGCCTACTACGCTATGGCTTATGTATATGGGAAAATGAATGACTACAAAAATGCTGTTATAAGCTACTCGGAGGCAATCAAGATTAACCCAAATTTTGCTGAGGCATACGACAACCGTGGGCTTGCTTATATGAAACTTGGCGATAAGGTAAATGGTTGCAAGGACCTTGCCAGCGCGTGCAAATTTAAATTGTGTAAGATCTTCGAGATTGCTAAGACTAAGGGTGACTGCAAATAGCGGCTCAGTAGTGTCGATGTCGATATCCGGGGCAGTGATGCGCTTTAATAAAAAGGGGAAAACAAAGATGTACTTTTTTTTCGTTAGAGTCGGCGTTGCCGCTTTTTTGTTATTAATAATGACCGTAATGGTGTATGCAGAAAGACGCTGGTCAGAGGCACTTTAAGCAGGGTAGCGACTTTGCAGACAAGGGCGACTATGACCTGGCAATCACACAGACTTACTATACCTCATAACATATCGCTATTTTATTTCCAATCAACATCGCTTTATACAAGGCAAGTTGTGCCCTATGGAGCAGTTCTTCCAATGATTCATCCTGATGCAATGACGCAGTACCAATTGCAATTGAAGTAAGCAAGTGATGGGTTGTGAATTTCTTATCCCTTATAGCATCAATGAAATTGTTCATAGAGATACAAGCATTGCCACATGATGTATTCGGCATACATAAGATTAGTTCGTCAGTGCCGTGCCGTCCAATTATATCTTCACTCCTGAGGTGGGAGCGCAACTCATCGGCAAGTTCTTTATATAAGCTATGAGCTGTCTCCAAACCGTGGGAATTCATTACATCTTTGAAATTATCCATATCAATGATTGCTACTGTAAGTGGTGTCTTTGTTCGTTTGCTCTTATTGAATTCTTCTTTTAACTTTTGATGGAAGTAAAAGTAATAAAACAAGCCTGTTTGAGGATCGATGGTGCGTGTGTCTTTTATCAAGTTATCCATCATCTCCCTTCGTATCGCTTCGGAACATATGGCAGTTATAGCGATAAGGAAGCTCTTGAGTTCATCTGAAATCTCAAATCTTTCATCAAAATATAACACTAAAAAACCTATTGCGCGGTTTTCTATAGACATTCTCAACAGCACCGCCATATCAAAGTCGTGTTCAAGAAAAATATCTTTATAATCGCTTTCACTGTCTGACTTTAATACAACTTCGAATTCGTCTTGATAAAATATTCGCCCAATTATATGAGTGCCAATGGCACGTTTATAAGCTCGGATGACTTGTTCTGAAACGTTGTAGGTGTCTCTTATCATCAGGTAGTCGTCCGTTCGGCTCTTCTCTATAAAGGCTGCTGAGGTCATTCCAACTGAATTAACCAGTCCACATATAATCTGGTGAATCAGAGAAATAGCATTGTCCTGCTTGCGTAACTCAGTAATTGCCGAATACAAATCACTGCTCATTTCCTTTGTCATATCAGATTGCTCCTTTATTATAAACAGTCCGTTCAAACACGAACTCTCTTCATATTACATCAATCCACAAGTGTTTGTAAAGAGGTCATTGTGCAGGGCAAACGCATTAGAGATTTCCACATCTGGATTCGAGCGACAGCGCAAATCTACCTGAACCGTCTAAGAAGAATCATCCTGAGCTTGTCGAAGGATTTCCGATGTATGCCGATATGAGATATAAAGGAGCATCCTTCGACAAGCTCAGGATGATTCAAATGGTCTTATTTCTATGAACACGCTATGATAATATTTCAAATGCGTTTGCCCTGGGTCATTGTGGGCCTGTCATAGTCTGGACAAGTTATGGAATCATTTTACGGCATTGTATGGATGAAGGTATGCTTTACTTTTCCCTTCTTTAATTGTTATAATATATTCAGGTAGTGAGCAGGGGGCAAGTAGGGGGCTAACAGGAGGGATGCAAGGTGATTTGTTTGTTGGCAATCGAGAAAATAGAACATGATATTGAGGAGATAGGTCTGCCGAAGCCTGAATATTCGAGATTTCTTAAGTTTATCCCGTTTTATAGGTTAAAAAAAGACATCGATTGCATCAATGACTACATCGGCATTACCGTTACCGAACTCATTATACGGGAGAACATTATTAATCCTCTAAAGTGTAGGCTGCTTGCTCACCTTGAGGGCATCCACAGGTTGATCAATAAGTTTGGTCACAACAGTTTTACATATGATTTGCACATGCTCGTCAGTTCCATCAACGTAAAGATTTATGAGTATCGTCACCCGTTTCGAAATGGCACTTTGGGCTACAGAAGCCACTCCGCCACAATGGCGTATGAACTTGGTGAGCGGCGATTACCGGCCTTTATGAAATAGCACAGACTATTCCTTCTTAACCAATTCGAGACATTGGTGTCCCTTCGTTGCATGAGCTTCTCCCTGGATGAATTCATCTTGATTTTCCAACAAAGACTCTTTCCCTTACAATGCGTTTTGTGATATAATATACACATGACAGATAAGGCTAAGTCCTCGAGGGCATTGCAGATAAACATTGCCGACTACAGTGTCGATGTCGCTATCGATGCTAAGTATCAGCCAATTCAAGAGGTCATGGCGCGCTACCACGGCCTTGCGGACGGCCTCAACACCTACTTAAAAGAACTCTGCCACCCGTATAAAAACTGGCAGTATATTGTCAAAGAGACCTGGACGTACTGCCTTGGGTATTTCTATGAACTCACCACCCATCCAAAAGGGCCAGAGGCGGCGGCTATCTATATGAATACGATTTTTGATGCCCTTAATGCCGCTAAAGACCCTCAGGTCTCAGCAGATGCCTTTAGTCTTTTTTACCTTTTTAGCCAGAAACTTCTCAAAGACGCCCCCAAAGATGTCATCATAGAGAAATACCTGCCCGTTGTCAACTGCGGCCTTTCCATGGCCGACAGGCTGCCAGATGAGCGCTTTAGCGTCCTTGCCAAAAGCCACTACCGTCTGAATAAACTTGCAAAAAATTTCTATGAGGCAATTACAGACGATTCACTCTTCAATGAGGTAATTTGCCTGATGACTCATTATCTGCGCTTTACCTACTCGTACTGGCTTACTGAGAAAAATCCTAAGGACTGGTTTTCGCAAGATAGCGGCAAGGAAATTAAACCGTTAATATCTGAGATTTTTGAGCCTATCTCCCACGAGGGGATTAACGGCTATCTCTCACGCCTTGATGCAATGATTGACAATAAAAACATGACGTTAAGAGATAAACTTAAAGAGATGGTAGAACTACCTGGCTACGGGGACATAGTCGCACATTTTAATAAAATCCCGTCCATAATATACCAAAGCGAGTTGGATGAAAAAGTAAGGCACCAGTATGAGCTTATCTTTTTATTTCACATAATGAACACCCCCGGTCTTTCCACTATTCATGAGGAGGCTATCAGGGAGATTAACCGGATTATTAAGTATCTTATCAATCACGAAGACTATCAGGACAACAAGACCCTGATAAATAGGACGATCGAAATACTGAAAAACACCGTCCGGCAATACCCTGCCACGGTGCTTCGCTGCGTACTGAACATGGGCAAGGGTGTTTACGAAAGCAATGACAGCGCTCTTGTAAACTTCTACAACCACGCGATTATCTCTCTCGGATTTCAAACCCCCGACTTCAAGGGTATCAGTAACGACTGGCAGATTATAGGCAACTCGGCCCACATCGACAATGTTCGCACATACATGGAGCTGATAAGGCTCAACCCCGCGTGGTCAAAAAAGCTGCTTTCCGCACTTGTCGTCAATCTCTCCCTCTACGGTGTCATCATCAAAGACACAGACTTATTTCCGCGCGATATAACTAATTTCCTGAATGCAGACATCAGGCTGGTCTACAATCTGGTTAAGCAGCTCATGCGGCTTTTCCCCGCATATTTTAACGAACTTGGCGCAGAGGGTCAACTCAGGGATATTTCCACAAGGATGGACGAATCCTGCAGGCGCAATGACACGCTCATACATTTCCTCAGAAAACAAAGCCACGTAGAAAGCTCCAACAAGATTTTATCTGTGCTTGAGGCCGCTCTCGAGTTCTGGAGGACGCGTAACAAGGAGGTTCTAAAGCAGTACCTGCCGCCGGATATCTATAGGGACCAGGAAAACTCAGGTCAGTATGTAGACGGCGTCCATACGGTAATTAATCAGATATTTCAACTCAATGGGCTGAAAACTATAAGTGATTTATTAACTCTTGGGGATGATTATTTTGCCGGTGTCATGGGTGCGCTGGGGCAGGGCTATGCCGCCGATCTTGAGAAGGTCGCCCTTACGATTTCATTTTATAAACTACTTCATCAGAAGTACAGCTCCGGCTGCGGTGAACTAGACAGCGTAATTGCCCAGATTCATACAAGCGCGTTTCCAGATATGAGCCACTTGGTTAAGGCTATTTCTGAGCCAGCTACATATGACAAACTCCACGGTGTCCTTGAATATCTGGCAAAACTGAAAGAGTTGATTCAGTCGCCGAAACAGTTCGAGGTTCGTGAGGATATCTACAGAAAGCGCCACATCTCTACTGAGATCCCATCGATGTACGGCAGCTACCATGAGGTAAAGTTCGACGCCATGGGGCTTACCTTCAGGCTTGAAACCCTCGTCAACACGCTCTTTGAGGAGTTGATAGAGGGGTTTGACTTTAATTTTATCACGCGCGCTACCCTGTGGAAGATTTACGATTATCTCAATCTCTACAAACAGGCGCTGATAATTGACGGCATTGCTGTGCGGGAGTTTGACAGACAGATCTATCTGCTTGAGACGGGCTTGTCGGTAAGGGGATTCACGTTTTCTCAGTTTGTCGATATATTTAAGGAATTATCTCATGTTTTACGAAATATAATAAACGATTACTTTAATAATATGCACACAGAGATACTTAAAGAGACGCTTCATATAATGCCAATGGAGAAGCTGCTTCCAAAGTTTAACGCTGCAGATGACGCAGGCTTTGTTGACCGTGTCTCTGAGGTGTTTCTCAGGGATACGATAGCCTCGTCATTAGGGCTTCAGAGCCTCGACGTGTTTATTACCAGGGTTGTCAGCACGCTCCAGCGTGAGGCAAGTAAAATCCCTGCGCAAAAGCACCACCTGCTTGTCACATATAATCCCAACAACGCCGTCACCTCGATAGTTGAGCCGATGAGTAAGGTTTCTAATGTCATTCAAATGGGCAACAAGGGATTTAACCTGATGAGAATGAGGACGCTTGGGCTGCGAGTTCCTCCGGGGTTTGTAATTACTACAGAGGCCTTTAAGTGCAGGGAGCTGTTCGATATATACGAGGCCGCGGGCAGGAATTTTAAAGAACGTGTGGATTGCGAGATTGCAAGGCTTGAATGCCTCACAGGCAAGGAATTTGGCAACCCAAATAACCCCCTTCTGGTCTCCGTAAGGAGCGGCTCTGCTATATCGCAGCCGGGTATGCTTGATTCATATCTGAATGTGGGTATGAACGAGGAGGTAGTCAGGGGGATGATTGATACTAAGCCGGAGAGGGAGTGGTTTGTGTGGGATTGCTACCGGCGGTTTATTCAGCACTACGGCATGTCCTTCGGGCTTGACCGTGACAGCTTCGATGCCATAATTAATCTTTATAAAGACCAGTACCATGTGGATTTGAAAAAGAAATTCACGCCGGCGCAGATGAAAGAAGTAACGATGTCTTACAAGGATTTTGTCGTAGGAAATGGGATTTATCTGGAGGATAAACCTAAAGAACAGCTTTATATTGCAATCAGAAAAGTATTGGATTCCTGGGATACTGACAAGGCAAGAAGTTACAGAAGAATAATAGGCATCTCAGACGACTGGGGCACAAGCGTGACGGTTCAACACATGGCCTATGGCAACATAGATGACTTCTCCGGCTCTGGAGTATTATTTACGCACAATCCTAAACTCTCCGAATACGAGCTTAAACCATGGGGCGATTATGGCATATGTGTTCAGGGAGACGATATCGTATCAGGTCTGGTGCAGACACACGCCATATCTGTCAATCAGGCCAGACGTGAAAACAGGCCGGTTGAGAATTCACTTGAACAGCTATTCCCGGAGGTCTACCATGAGCTTGTCGAAACAGCCCGTTTCCTGATAGAAGACAGACAGTGGAACCCCCAGGACATAGAGTTCACGTTTGAGGCAAATCATAAAGAATCGGTTTATATTTTGCAGTCAAGAGACATGGAAATAAGGGAAAAACCACATGAAGATTCATTTATAGCAACCCCAGAGCTGTCGAAGTGTATCCTTGGGCACGGCATTGGGGTAAGCGGCGGGGCGATGGCAGGCCGTGTGGTCTTTACGATGGAAGACATAAGGTATTATCGTGATACGCAGCCGCAGACACGCCTGATTCTTATAAGACGAGATACCGTCCCCGATGACATCAACGAGGTCTCAGCCTCTGACGGCCTGTTAACGGCACGCGGCGGGGCAACAAGCCATGCGGCAATTGTGGCATACCGGCTTGGTAAGACGTGCGTGGTTGGCTGTGTGGATATGCTGTTCTATGAAAAAGATAAGAAGCTTGTCTTAAACAATAAGCAGGTCGCCTCTGGAGATTACATAAGCATAGATGCCGCCAACGGTGCCATATATGAAGGTGAAATGAAGATAGCCAAACGGGGGAAAAGATAGTGATGGGTGTAAAGCTTGGTATAAATGGTCTTGGAAGGATTGGAAAGCTCCTCCTGTGGCGTCTTGCCGCAACACGGGATTTCGACGAGATAGTGATAAACACAGGGCGGGCCGTAGGCAAGTCGCTTAAAGACATCGCCTACTATATCGAGAGGGACTCCACGTATGGTTCATTAAAGAAGTATTTGTTTGGGTTTAAGGACCAGTCGGCAATCTCCGAAATCGACGACGCAGCCGGGACAATGACAATTAACGGCATGAAAGTCACTGTGCTGCGGAAATCAAGAAATCCCAGGGATATAGCCTGGCGCGATTGCGGCGTAGAGCTTGTAGTAGATACCTCTGGTGCGTTTGTAGACCCGGTCAAACCGGCTGATGACCCCAAGGGTGCCCTGCGCGGGCATATTGAAGCAGGTGCAAAGAAGGTCATCTTGAGCGCGCCGTTTAAGATTAAGGACAAATCTAAGGCCATGCCCGAGGACGCCGTCACAGCGGTCATGGGTATCAACGAACACGACTACAACCCGGCACGTCATAGCATAATCTCAGCTGCCTCGTGTACTACGACATGTCTTGCCCATATGTTTAAACCCTTGATTAATAAAATAGGCCCGAAGAAAATCCTCTCAGCCTCGATGGCTACCGTCCATGCGGCAACCGGTACGCAGGAGGTGCTTGACAGACTTGCTGGCTCCGGCGATAAGGATTTAAGAAAGAACCGCAGCATATTTAATAACATTATACTTACCACAACCGGGGCTGCCGACACGCTGTCGCTTGTTATACCTGAGATGTCCCAGATTGGGTTTATTGCCGAGTCTGTGCGAATCCCCACAACAACCGGCTCTCTTGTTATCTTAACCGTCAATATTCAGGAAGACCCTGAGCGAATACAGATAGACGGCGATTACATCAACGGTATCTACAGGGAGGCCGCTGAGAATTCCCCGCACAGGCTTGTCGTCTACTCTGAGGAGCAAAATGTATCGAGCGATATAATCTCAATGCCGCTTGCCGCCGTGATAATCGAAGGACACGAGACTCACACGCGAACGGCAGAGATAACATTTGACGCCGAGCGGCTTGTCGGGGTGAAAAAGGAACTGCTTGATGGCCTCAAAGACAACATGGTCAGAATTCCCTTGACTCAGGCTGTGATATACGGCTGGTATGACAACGAAATGGGCAGTTATGTAAACGTCCTGTCGATGCTTACCAAGATGATTGCCGAGGACTTTTAGCTGGCCACTGTGAGTGCGGCGCGTCTTTTCAGCAGGGAAATCTTTAGCTGGTGTCTTTATGATTTTGCCAACTCGGCGTATTCGGCTATAATTGCCACGGTCATCTTTCCGGTCTACTATGTCAATGTCATCGTAGGCAACGAGGCCGGGCTTGGGGATTTATGGTGGGGTAGGGCGATCTCCCTCAGTATGGCCTTTGTAGCCATCAGTTCACCGTTTTTAGGCGGAATAGCCGACTACAGTGGTCTTCGCAAGAGGTTTTTAATCGGGTATTCTGTATTGGCCGTGCTGTCGATAGTGTCCATGTCGGTGCTTGTTCCCGGGATGGTTGTTGCGGGGTTTTTATTGATGGTGGCTGCCAACATAGGACACGAGGGCGGGATGGTGTTTTATAACTCATACCTGCCGCTGATAGCTGAGGAGTCACATCGGGGGCGGGTCTCGGCGTGGGGATTTGGAATAGGGTATATTGGGTCATTCTCGGCCTTGATATTGGCACTGCCTCTGGTCAAGGCAGAGAAATTGACGGTGATATGGCCGCTTGTTGCCGTGTTTATTGCAGCGTTTACTGTGCCCGCGTTTATTAATCTACCGGGCGATAGGAAAAAAGAAGGGGTCGACAAGCCGTCAATCGCCCATGCCGCCATGTATAACGCCACACGGCTTTATGGCTCACTCAGGGAATTATTAAGCCAGAGGGAGTTGCGGCGGTTTCTCCTGTCTTTTTTTGTGTACCAAGACGGCGTAAACACTGTGATAGTGTTTTCAAGCATATTTGCCGCCGCAACGCTGAATTTTAATAACGCCGAGCTGATATATTTATTTATGACCGTGCAGGTGACGGCCTTTGCGGGGTCGATGATTATGGCAAAGCCGATTGATGTGTGGGGGCCAAAGCGGGTGATTTCCATATCGCTCATGCTGTGGAGCGCGGTTGCGATAGCGTCATATTTTGTGACAGAAAAGGGTGAGTTTTTCATCGTAGCCACGACAGCGGGGCTGGGGCTTGGGACGGTTCAGGCCGCCTCGCGGGCATTTTTTGCGGGATTTATACCGCATGGCTGTGAGTCTGAGTATTTTGGAGTTTACTCAATGATAGGAAAGACCTCTGCGATATTGGGGCCGTTAATTTTTGGCATGACCTCTGCGTATTTCAAGAGCCAGCGCCCGGCAATCGTCTCAATTTCCGCGTTTTTCATTGCAGGGCTAATCTTATTGTCGAGGGTGAAACCACCTGTTAAGCGTTAGAACTTCAGGGCAAACGCACTATATGAGTATTGTTGTACTCTGGATTATGGCTAATGCAAGGAGTAGTATTAAATCGCACTTAATCTGTCATTCCAGCGGATGCAGGAATCCAGTTCTTATGCAAAATGCAGTCAAAACGGATTATTTCAAGCTTTTTTTCTCTCATGTCGTTCTTGTAATGGCGGAAAGACGCTGTTATTTCCTGTTCTTAAAAAGCATGGATTCCTGCTTTCGCAGGAATGACAGACAATAAATTCATAGTTCGTTTGCCCTGGTCAGAGCTTCGTAACAAGAATAATATTTATATTTTGCTTGACAATTGAGTGATTTCACAATTCAAATTATTTCTCTTGACTTATTTCTACCCAACCCATACACTATTGATTATTTTAAAATAATAAAACATTATGGAGGCTGGCATGAAAAGGTTGTCAAGGTTATCGATGTCTTTAGTTCTTTGTGTTTTAGAGATGTTATGTATTTCATCTGCGGCATATGCGACGACCTATGTTTATGCGTCAAACTATACTAGCAACACAGTTACAGCATATCCTATAAACACAACAACATCGACATCAACTTACACCATCAGCGGTTTGAATGGGCCTACAGGGGTAGCGGTGGATTCAAATTATGTTTACGTGGCAAACTTTAATGGCAATACAGTTACGGCATAGAGGCTTTGTCAATAGGTGTGTAAAAATATTTCATCAGGCGGCCTCCTCAGTATCTGTATGC
>JADFXZ010000092.1 GCA_015233265.1 Nitrospirota bacterium | reverse complement strand
GCTCTCAAAAACCCTTTATACCGATAGGTACAAATTCCTATGTCGGAGCTTGGGTTTAAGTAATTTCTTTACTTCTTTGAATTCGTTTTAGTATCATGGGGCAATGTAAATTAAATTGGCATCCGTCGGCAAGCTCAGGATGATTCAAAGATTCTTACTTCTATAGGAGGCAATTTGGCCTGCGGCTATTTATCATAGATGAATTTTACTATATCGCACATAGATGGAAACGCCAGAACGGGCAGCATTGCCCTTAGTCGCGGTACAATCTCAACGCCGGTGTTTATGCCCGTTGGGACAATGGGCGCTGTGAAGGCAATGTCGCCGCATGAACTTCTTGACATTGGGGCAGAGATAATCCTCTGTAACACATACCATATGTACCTGCGCCCGGGGCAGCAGATAGTGGCGGAGGCAGGGGGGCTTCATAAATTCATAAACTGGCATAGACCCATCCTTACCGACAGCGGCGGGTTTCAGGTCTATAGTCTTTCGCCTCTGAGGAAAATTACGCAAGAGGGAGTAACTTTCAGGTCGCACATCAACGGCTCAACGCACTTCATTGGCCCTCTGGAGTCGATGGAGATTCAAGCCGCCCTTGGGTCAGACATTATCATGGCCTTCGATGAGTGCACTCCATACCCTTCGTCATACGAATATACGCTTAAATCTCTGGAGCTTACAACGAGATGGGCTGAGACTTGTCAAAAGATTTCCACTGCAAACCAGACACTCTTTGCAATAGTGCAGGGCGGGGTCTTTAAAGATTTAAGACTTGAGAGCGCACGGCAGCTCATAGACCTGAACTTCGAGGGCTATGCCGTTGGCGGCGTAAGTGTTGGCGAACCAAAGGAGATGATGCACGAAATAATAGCCTACATGGCATCTGAGCTTCCCCCTGATAAGCCGCGCTATCTGATGGGCGTAGGATTTCCTGAGGATATTTTAGCCGCGGTTGAGGCAGGGTTTGATATGTTTGACTGCGTCATCCCGACAAGGACGGCCAGACACGGCACTCTTTTGACCACACACGGCAGAATTATCATAGGAAACAGCCGCTTCAGAGTCGACCATACGCCGCTTGACCCTCAATGTGGCTGCTACACATGCCAAAATTTCACAAGGAGCTATTTAAACCACTTGTATAAGGCCGGTGAAATCCTCGGCATCCGTCTCAATACCATCCATAACCTGTATTTTTATCTTGATTTTATGAAAAAGATCAGGACTGCTATCGAAGAAGACCGCTTCAATAGCTTTAAAAAAGCGTGGCTCACAGCCTCAGTTTAACACAATATTTATAATGATGGCATATTGACAAGGCTCCGGGAAGGTATGTTACGATTTAGACGTGAGGTGGTTAAGAAATGGCTGAACATACTTTTGATTTTGGGCATGTGAGCTGATGCCGCCATTACCGTTTCCTTTAAGCAAAAAATATGAAAATATATTAAGGCATTGTAAATCAACAGAAGAGCTGCGTTCTTTGGCGGTGGAGATTTCTGACGATGTGGGTAAAAATCCCAAAGATATAGAAGCCTTGATGATGTTATTGATACAGTGTTATATGAAGTTAGATGATATAGATAATGCTGAAATAGAAGTCGATAAATATTATAGACTTACTAATGGAAACGTGCCTTCTATCTTAGTCATAGTCAAGGCTGAGATTAATCATAGAAAGGGCAATACGATAGAAGCTATTGATATAATCAGGCAATTGCTTAATCATAATGTATCGCTTGACTATGGGATAAAGGTACAGGCCCTTGCTTTGTTAGCTATATATAATGCTGCTCTGTTCTATTATGAAGAGGTTTATAACGCAGTAAAAGAATTATGGTATTTGATAAATCATGAAGATAATATTAATTTTGAAGATGATAATTTATTTTATTCCAGATTATCTCAATACGCAGATACATTACCATTTGTGGAAAGAATAATGGATCAACTTAAGTCCTACTTAAATGGGAAAGAATTATTAAAAAATAAGACATATTCAGATGTGTATGAATGTGTTAACGAGTATGCAAAGGGGAATCCTTTAATAGCTAGGGTAATCCCATACGAAATGGTCGATTGCGATTTTAAGGCAGATAAATACTTTTCTTTAAGAATAATAGCGAATAATGTACCTGTTGAAGATATTATTGATTTAGAAACAGATATTTATCATGTAATTGAATCTAAGTATCCAGATGTGCCTGTATTGGTTGATGTTGCAGGAGGCATAGATGCCAGTCATTGATGATTTTAAATCTATAGCTGAAGATCTTCCAGTATTTTATGTGAATAATAAGGCAGTCGATGACGCTGTTAGCAGAACTTCAATCGGAAGATATTATTATTACATATTTCTTAAGTACCGCGAGGCAATACATGAGAAGCTGAGCGACAATGTTATAGAAAAAAATGAACTATATAACGATCAATATAATATACACTCATTGGTTAAAAAAACGATAAAGAATTATCTCGGACATAAAGTCTCTATTAAACTAAATCAATTGAGGGATTTACGTAATGCATGTGATTATGAAATGTCAGGAATAATTAATAATCTACATGTTAAAGTTGCTATAATCAAGGTTCAATATCTGGAAAGCAAGCTGTTCTCGATATGCGCTGGGGATGATTTAGACGATGCTTTTATTTCAGCTCTGAATGATATAAAAAACTATCGCCAGAGACAACAATCGTAGGTGACTGAAACAGAAGGGGAATAGCGGATGAGTTTATTTATCACAAATGGAAGGCAGCGAATCTCCTTTTCCAAATATTCGCAGAGGCATGGGCGGCGCGGGCTGCCGTCCGCATTTCAAGTTCCACTATGCCCAAGAGCGCCGGTCAAAGACTCCGGACGGGGCATGGTCTATCACTTCACAATAATCTTCTTCTCCAACAAGTGTCTCAATCACCGCTAAATCCTCAACTGTGCCGTAGGTCATCACGTGAGCAAGAAAATGTATGGGATCAGACAGCGCCTCCTGCGGCGCCTTAAACCAGACAACTCGGCGGGCGACATTTATTAGCTCAGGTGTAACAGGTGAAAGAGGTTTCACGGAGTAGTTTCCTTATCATCAGGCCGCTTCATATATGGCGTAAGTGCGGGCAAAATGGTGGGATTTACATTCTTGAGCGCAGCGCTCAGACGCTCTTGCACATCGACGGGTAGGGTGGGCACATCATCAAAATAGCTAAGTGCCTTCAGAGTGATTATTGGATTAAAACTTCGCCCATAAATAATAAGGCCAGCGGCCAGCGCCGCCTGCAGCTGCACCCCGTGCCGCAACAGTGCGTCAATGTAAAGATAATCCTTCGCTTCAGCACGTTGCTGAACGACGGCAACTATTGTCCCCGCAATATCAAGCAGTGAAGCCGCATAGACATTGCTGCCATGAGCCTGCCCCCGCCTTGCAACAATGCCAAGCCCAAGTCCGCCAAAGAATGAGACCAAGACAGGGCCGCCCCGTTGCATACGGCATTTCAATGTGTTTGTAGCAACCTGCACCAGCTCTGCGTCTTTAAGATATGTAATTTCATTTACAAGCTCGTGCGGCACAAATGGCTGGTTAGAAAAGAAATCGAAATCAACAGAGGCGCGATGCCCAAGCCGTAAGGCAAGTGCCGTACCGCCATAGAGCGTAAAATGATCAGGTGTGGCGTCAAGTTCTCTCCACACGCAAACCTGTGGCTGCGGTAAGGTTGATATGTTTGGCTTAAAAATCAGGGTGGTTTCCATGCTATCTCCCCTGCCTGAATTCCTTCTCAAAGTGATACTTCCTCTCTGACAGGACACTCTTCCAGTTTGCCGCCATTTCGTCGAGTTTAGCTTTTATGCCACTGGTTGTCAGCCACCCGTATCCGCGTAAGGACAGCTCCTTCAGAAGCTCCTTAAAGTCATCATCCGTCCACTGGGGTTTTTTCGCTGGAGGGTATCTGCCTGCTGTCTTGAGGGCCAAAAAACTTTCCAAAAACGGACGCGCTCCATCGTCCCATTCGGCTGGTCTCTTTACTGCCATCTGCCAGTACGCATACCACACCCCGGCAACCGTTTCATCGCCCCCTGTAACGATGTAACGACAGTCGGGGCTTATGCCGATTGCCGTTAGCGCCCCCGTATGCCAGTGTACAGATTTAGATAACTCCCCTGAGGATATGTCGTAAAAGTGCAGAGCGCCGCCTCCGCCCCCCATAACCGCATACTTGCCGTTAGGCGTTATGGCGGCTGAGACTGGCTTTCCCATGTGCCATTGAAACGTGCGAATGTTCTCACCTGTTGGCACATCCCACAGACGCGCTGTTATATCTTCACCGGCTGTTAGTATATAACGGCCGTTTGGAGTCACTGTTATGGTCTTAATGCCGGATGTCGAAGGCCCCTTAAACTTATGAATCGGATGGCCAGTGGACAAATCCCAAAATTCAGCTGAAGAGCCGCCGCTATAGTAATACATCCCGTCGGGGCTGATTGCAAGTGCGGTTAGTTTGCCAGACGAGCCGCAGTTATGTGTGCTGATACACTCGCCCGTAAACGAATCCCAGAGACTTAGCGTACCGAGCTCGCTGCCGCAGAGGATGCGCCGGTTGTCGGCCACGGTGACTACCGCCGTGATGGTGTCTTTACTAGCCTTGATGACGTGTACACATTCGCCGCTTATCACGTCCCACTGCCGAATCGTGCCATCAGCGCCCGCTGAGACCACAGAGCGGTTGTCCACAGTCAAACTCAACGACGTTACAGCGCCCGTGTGCCCCTCAAATACCCTGATACACTTACCTGTTGCGATGTCCCAAAAACGCAGTGTCTTGTCATCACTTGCAGTTATCGCGTGTCTGTTGTCCGAAAATACCGCCAATGCCGTTATCTTGCCGCGGTGACCAACGAGCAGATTCACGCGCCATACATCCAACAATCTAATCTTTGGAAATACGGTGTGCATTTTATCCAGAAGCCGCAGCGGCTCCTCCTCACGCTCGAAACCCCGCAGTGCGTGTGCGCTCGATAGGGATTCAATTGCCTTGACGTATTGTTTATCTTTCATAAAGTCAACGCCGGATTTCAGCAGCCCCTTGAACTTTGCTACGCGCCCGCTCCAGTCTTTGTCTATTTCGGCCTTGATCTGCCAGAGTTTGGCGCTGATTCCCTCGTTGGTCAGCCATCCAAACCCCTTTCGTCTGAGTTCTGTCCTGAGTTTGGCCGCATCCTCGTCCTTCAACTCAGGGCTGCCAACGGATGTAAGCGTGTCAATCACTAACTTTCTGCGTACCGAGAGAAATCTCCTTAAATACGGCAGCGCCCCGTCAACCCAGTCCGTAAAATCCCTTATCGTAAAACTCCACTGTAGCATCCATACATAGGCGCTGCGGTCATCACTTGCCGTTAACATCATACCTGCCGATGGGGAAAGCAATACGCTGGTTACCGCGGCAGTGTGTCCGCCAAAGGCAGCGTATGTCCCTGGCTGTGTCCTGTTCCAAAGAAGTGCTGACGCATCAACACTCCCGGAGACAAAAAACCGCCCGTCCGGACTTATTTGCAGGGATGTGACAGCGCCGCTGTGTCCTTCGAATATAGCGGTATTTTTTCCCGTTGCCACATCCCATTGGCGTACCCTCCTTGCCGCTCCCCCTGAGACTATAAACGAGCCGTCGGGACTTATCGCTATGGCCGTCACCGAGTCCGTATGTCCTATAAGGGTTTTTGTGATGCCTCCTGTGACAGTATCCCAGATGGTAATGGCACGATCGGTGCTCGCCGAGGCGATAAAGGCAAGGTCTTCGTCAATTGCCGCGCACGTAATACTGCTCGATAGGCACTTAAATACCTTGAGGCGCTGCCCAGACTCCACCGCCCATAGAATCATCAGGCCATCTTTGCTGGCAGAAAGGAGATACTTTCCTAAATGTGCGCAGCTTAGTGAAACAATCGCCGAGGTATGCCCCTTGAGAGACCTCTGAACTGTCTTTGTTGTAAAATCCAAGATGGCAAGTGCTCCGTCAGCTGTCCCTGAGACGATCAGATCGCTGCCTAATGGCAAGAGCGCGGTAACGTTGCCAGCGTTTAATATTCGCACGCAACTGCCCGAGGGCAGTTCCCATACCCGCACCCTGTCATCTTTACAGGCGGTAACTGCAAATCTCTCATCCTTAGTGAACACTGCCGCCGTGATGCCGCCGCCGTGTCCTCTGAGCATGTTGAGTCTCAGGGAGGCGTATAGGTGTGTTCGTGGAAATGTCTTCGATATCTCCTCAGTGAGGCGCAGAGCCTCGGCCTCATTTTTATAACTGCCAATGGAGCGCGCCTTGTTTATCAGCGCAAGGGCTGCCGTATAACTTCCTATGCTCATCAGCTCTTTAGCCTGGGTTATGGCCGCGTTAAAGGATTCCTGCCACTGCTGCCATCGTGTGAGTGTCTCTTGTCTGAGAGCGTCTAATTTTGTGCGTACGCCTTCGGGTCTGAGCCATCCGAAGCCGCGCAGGCTCAGTTGTGAAAGAAGTTCCTCGACATCCGTTTCGTTCCATAGAGGGGTTGCCCTTCTTGTAAACGAATTATTGATAAACGGCGTATGTGCCGATATAAATTGTTCTAAATATGTGACCGCCTTGTCATCCCAGTCTTTAAAATCTTTGACCTCTAACTCCCAGTCTATGTAGTAGCTCCTGAGCATATGGTCTGCGCTGCCTGAGTACGCGATAAAGCTGTCAGGGCTGAAGCATACAGCGTTAACCCCCCCAGCCTGGCCTGTGAATGTGCGGCTTACGCGCCCCGTTTCAGTCTCCCAAAGGCGCAAAGTGCCGTCAACACTCCCTGAGACTATGAACTTCCCATCAGAGCTAAACTCGGCTGCCAATACACCTCCCGTGTGGCCTCTAAAGGAGCGGATGAGTTTCTTTGTGCCTACGTCCCATATATGAAATGTGTTTTCAAATGTACCTGTACACACTATATATTTGAGGTCGGGGCTAAGTGCCGCAGATGATACGCTGTTGTTGTATGGCTTCATAGACGCAAGGCACTCTTCAGAGTCAATGTCCCAGATTTGAAGACTTCCATTTTCATATCCTGCAATGACACTACTAATGTCAGGCGTAAGCACGACACAATTGACGCGGTATCCGCGCTCGAAATACACTCTCAGCTCAAGCCTGCGCTCTATGTCGATAAGGACAACAGAGCCGTCGTGACTGCCAGATACAGCATACTTACAGTCGTGGCTCATGACGGCTGACGTTACCGGCATGCAATGGCTGTTAAAGACCCATTGAGATTCACTTTTTTCCAAGTCCCACAGCCGTAGTGTGGCATCGTCACCTCCGGAGAGTATCAGCCGGTCATCACAGCTTATGGCAACGGTGTTGACCGCTCCCTTGTGTCCGTTAAATACCTTAATACGGGTCATCGAAGCGGTCTCCCAAAGCGCCACTGTGCTATCGGCGCTGCCTGTAACCACGAATTTGCCGCTTTTGCTTACAGAGATGGCATTGAGCGCGCCATCGTGCCCCTCTGCCTGTGCCGACTCCCATGCGCCATGAATCTTCTTTTTTGGGAATACTCGCGATAACCTCTCCATGATTTGAAGCGCCTCTCTGTCTCTTTCGTAACCCTTTATTTGGCGGCCTTTTCTTATCAAGTCGGGGATAGTGTTAAGAGCGCCCTCGTTTATCAGCCTTTGTGTCTCATCGAGGATTGTCTGAAAACCGCCCTCGCGCCTGCCTGCCTCTTCGCTTGAGACCGGTGTTGCTATGGCATATGGTAGTGTAAACCTGTTGAGGATATTTATAACCCTAAGGCCGTTCCATACAGAATATACCGCAGTCTTGCCGTCCGGGCACAGAGCCAGAGATGGTCCTTCAAATCTCTTAAACACGTACTGACGCTCTCCAGTCTCAATGTCCCAGCGGCACAGTGTGTTGTCAGCGCTGCCGGAGATAAAGTCTCTGCCGTTAGGCATGAAGGCAGCCGCCGTAACAGCGCCGCAGTGGCCGCTGAATGACCTTATGTGCTTGCCAGCGACGATATCCCACAGACGAATTGTCATATCTTCGCTGGATGTTAGAATGTGGGATGAGTTGTCAAGTTTCGCAATGTGATTAATAGCCCCTTCGTGCCCTGACATCGTTGTCAGGCACTTCCCTGTGGTTATGTTCCAGATGCGAATTGTACTATCGCTGCCTGCCGATACGACATAAGGCCCACGGGCACCGGCTGCTAGTGAGGTTATCCTGCCGCTGTGCCCCTCAAGGGTGCGAACGAGGTGCCCCGAACTCCAGATG
>JADFXZ010000267.1:2562-2870 GCA_015233265.1 Nitrospirota bacterium | reverse complement strand
AATTCAGTAAAAAATATTAAATCTCTCGATGATTACTATGAGCTAAATAGCATTACTCATAAACCTGACATCCAATTAATGAATACTCTTACTGACGAAATACCAATAGAAGATAATAGCGTTTCACTTTTAATTACCTCACCTCCTTATGGCGATTCGCAAACAACGGTGGCCTACGGTCAGTTTTCAAGATTGTCTCTTCAATGGCTAAACCTTTCATACGATTCGGATAAGAAATCGTTAGGCAGTAAGCCTGCCGCCATAAATAGCGAAGTACCATCTTGTTCTTTGTACAGGATTATAGATTT
>JADFXZ010000267.1:0-2528 GCA_015233265.1 Nitrospirota bacterium | reverse complement strand
TTATTATGATATGTTTCAGTGTTTGAAAAAGATTATTTCAAAGATAAAAATAGGTGGTTACATAGTGTTTGTAGTTGGCAACAGGACAGTTAAGGGTACTCAGCTGCCCACCGATATAATATGTGTAGAGATGCTTGAGTCTCTAGGCTGCCATCATATAGAGACACGTGTACGTCTAATTGGAAATAAGCGGATGCCTTCTCAAAATTCACCTACAAATATAACAGGGGCAAAAGCGCCTACGATGAGATACGAATATATAGTGGTTTGTAAGAGGATCTGGTGACATTTGTTGAAATAATTAAAAGATTGAAAAGTCTGAAAGAACAGGGTTTTATTCAATCATTAAGGCGAGGGCCTACAGGAGTTGGTTATACGCTGGAGACAAAGCTGGCTTTAAATGAAACGAATATTTCCCTTCCAGACATAGGCGGAAGGGTTGAACTGAAGGCAACAAGGCGGAGTTCGTCGTCCTTAATAACATTGTTTACATTTAACAGGGGTGTGTGACGATTGCCTCAAAACAGAGTCATTGAAGACTATGGATATACAGATGAAAATGGAAGGAAATCCCTCTATTGTACTGTTTGGTCAAAAGCGCAAAATTCGCAGGGTTTATCACTTCAAGTTGACAGAGATAATCATCGGTTAAATTTGCAGCATAATGGGAATCATTTAATTGCCTCATGGGATATTTATATACTGGTAAGCAAACTTATAACTAAATTGGGGAAAGTATTATTTGTTATCGCCGACTCCAGAACTGGTGAACATGCAAACGAGGAGTTTCACTTTAACGAGGCATACTTGCTGATAGAACCAACAGCAAAAAGTTTTATTAAAGCTCTTGAGGATTCTATCGTTTGTGTTGACATAAGGATGCACCTTAGGGAATCTAACAATGTTAGAAACCATGGTACTGGTATTCGTATCAAAGAGTGCGACTTACTCAGTCTTTTTGAAAAGAAAGATAGCTCATTAATTTAAATGCTTAATTTGAAGAACTTGATGATAAACTCTCAAGGCAGGCCATGAAATCAGACGATATAAAGGTTCAAATCAATGAGCTTGTTGAAACGCTCAACCGGCATAACTACCTCTATCACGTAATAGACGTACCGGAAATTTCTGATGAGCAGTATGACGAGCTGTTTGTCCGCTTGCGCGAATTAGAGAGCCAATCGGGTTATACACCCCCTGACTCGCCATCGTTAAGGGTCGGCGCGCCGCCGTTAGATAAGTTTGACAAGGCTCTCCATTCTATACCTATGCTCTCGCTTGACGATACGTTTTCATTTGCCGAGGTGGAGGAGTTTGACCGCCGAGTCAAAGAAGCCTTAAAGACTGGTGATATTGCCTATACCTGCGAGCCAAAATACGACGGGCTTGCCGTTGAGCTAACATATGAGCGAGGCCATCTCGTCAGGGCGGCAACCCGCGGCGACGGCACCACCGGCGAAGATGTAACCCAAAACGTCAGGACTATTAAGAGCATACCACTGTCTATTATAGGAGACGATATTCCGCAGTTAATAGAAATACGCGGTGAGATATATATGACTAAGGCAGATTTCAAGGCACTCAATCAAAGGCGGCAAGAGTCTGGAAAGCCGCTGTTTGCCAACCCTCGCAATGCCGCCGCCGGTTCGGTCAGGCAGCTTGACCCGGCTGTTACCGCGCAAAGACGCCTCCGTATCACATGCTACGGCACGGGGGAAGTACGCGGCCTTACGCTGCCCTGCCAGACTGCCCTTATCGACTGGCTCAAAGGCCATCAGTTTCCAGTTCCTTATCTTTTTAAGCCTGCAAGGGATATAAGTGAGGCCATCGAATATATAAAGGTGATTGAGACAGACAGGGCGGGGCTGCCCTTTAATATCGACGGCGTTGTGGTGAAAGTCGATGATTTCGCACTAAGGCAGCTCATAGGACAAAAGACCAGAGCACCGCGCTGGGCAATTGCCTATAAGTATCAGGCTCATCAGGCTCAGACGCGTGTTTTAAGTATCCTGCCCAGCATCGGCAGAACGGGTGTCATCACACCGGTTGCCATTCTTGAGCCTGTCACAGTCGGCGGCGTTACCGTCTCACGCTCTACGCTTCACAATTGGGACGAAATCAGACGCAAGGACATTCGCACGGGTGATCTTGTAATAATCGAACGAGCCGGGGATGTCATTCCAAGGGTTGTCGCGGTTGTTGCGCATGACGCCGCATCGGGGCAGCAGGTTGTCGAGCCTTCGGTCTGCCCTGAGTGCGGGGCAAAGGCGGTTAGAGAAGAAGATGGGACGGTGCTGCGCTGTGTTGGGATGAACTGTCCGCCGCAGCTGCAGGGGCGGATTATTCACTTTGCATCACGGCAGGCTATGAACATCGATGGGTTTGGAGAGAAAATCGCCGCAGCGCTCTTTGATGCCGGTCTGGTCAAAGACTTCACAGATATTTTTAGAATCACAAAAGAAGACCTCAAAAGACTCCCGCGCTTTGCCGAGAAATCTGCTATTAACCTCACTGACGCCATTGACAAA
>JADFXZ010000266.1:2321-2882 GCA_015233265.1 Nitrospirota bacterium | reverse complement strand
GCGGCGCCCATGGAGATAAGCCCCCGGTTTTTAAGAGGAAATAGCGCCTGGGGCATTTGGGTGGAGAGTTCCTTTTTCTTCGCAGCAAGCGCAGCCTTCTCATCAGCTACCGCATTAGGGGCTGCCGCGGCCTTTTCGAGTTCCTCTACTTTAGCCTTTGACGCAGTCTCGGCATCGGCAATTTGCTTTTCCACCGCGGTCTTTTCTTTTACGTGGATTACGTCAACCCACACCGTCGGGCTTATGATTATAAGACTGGTTGCCAGAATCAGACCTGTCCATATGCTGGCAACAGCGCCCTTGGTAGAGAACTTTTTCCACGTTATTGACATGACAAGTGCAGGGAAGTTCGCACTGGCGGCCACAGCAAAGGCAAGCCCAACCATGAAGGCCACATTCTGCCCCTTAAATAGCAGGCCAAGGAGCATCGCCGCAACACCAAGTCCAATGGTGGCGATTTTAGCAACCTTTACCTCATCTTTTTCGTTGGATGTGCCTCTTTTTATTACGCCCACATAGAGGTCGTGTGAAAGTGCAGACGCCCCAGCCAGTGGTAATCCC
>JADFXZ010000266.1:500-2166 GCA_015233265.1 Nitrospirota bacterium | reverse complement strand
CGAAAAACCAGCCAAGCACGCAATCCTCACCCGCGTATTTCACATGGATGTACGAACCCACCGCCCAGATATCCTTGCCGTCGATTGTCCTTAGCCCAAGCATCAGGCACGGTATAGAACCTCATGAGAATATGAGGAAGCCCGGCAGTGCCGAACATCAGGGCAAGTCCCAGCGATATGGCATCCAGAGGGTTTGTAACGAGGCCGCCTGGCTGCAGGAACTCAGGGCCGTATTTCTGTGAGGCGCTGCCAAAAAGCTCCCCATAATTAAATCCAAACTTGGACAGCACCATAATTACAAGAACTGTGGCCCCGCCAAGCAGCAGTACCGCCTTTATGATTTGTACCCATGTAGTGGCCAGCATCCCGCCAAACAGTACATAGGCTATCATCAGACACCCAACTATGACAATGGCATACTCATAGGGAAGCCCAAACATCAGCTTAATAAGTGTACCGGCGCCAACCATCTGGGCAATCAGATAAAACAGCACCGTAACCAGCGACCCCGCGGCGGCTGACGTCCGAATAGGCATACGCTTGAGCCGGTAGGCAACAACGTCCGCAAATGTGTACTTACCCAGATTACGCAGCGGCTCGGCTATGAGAAACATTATTATAGGCCATCCCACAAGCCATCCCACCGAGTATATCAGTCCGTCGTATCCCTTTGTCGAAACCAGCCCTGCGATTCCTAAAAACGACGCGGCGCTCATGTAGTCCCCCGCCAGCGCCAGGCCGTTTTGAAACCCTGTGATGCTCCTTCCCGCCGCGTAAAACTCCTTTGTCGTCCTCGTACGCTTTGCCGCCCAGTAGGTAATACCCAGAGTACTGAGCACAAATAATAGGAAAAACGCTATGGATACTGGATGAACCTGTCCAATTATAGACTGTGCCATATGTTAGCCCTCCACCTTATCTCTTACTTTTTTAACCAGCACGTCATAGGTGTTATTTGCCCAGCGCACATAAATCCCTGTCAACAGCCACGACGCCACTATGACCCCGACGGCTATGGGAATCCCAATGGGAATGCGCTCTGTCAGCATTGAAGACAGAAATGGTTTGTTAAATGCTATCAGTCCTATGAACCCGAAGTAAAATGTCAGTTCAAGTATGGTCAGGACCATTGATATAGCGGATTTCTGCCCTGAGAGCTTTTTAAAATCCGCGTCATTCTTAAAGTTAAAACCGGTACTGCTCATGTGTATCCTCCTTTATGTAGTATCATATTTAGAAATTACTAAACTCCCCTGGTGCGCTTAGTCCTCCTCTGGATAAATCTCCAATTCTCAGTAAATCGCCGATTTGATGTACACCGCAGCACTGCAGTGCAGGGATAAAACGTTGAAAAAGCTGGGCAGTTATGTAAGCGTCCATCATTGCGTGATGGCCGATTTCAGCCGGTATGGCAAACTCTGCGGCAATATCGTAAAGAGTCGGGTTCTTTGCGGCAACGCTGTCTCGGTGGTAATATCTGCCACACAGCCACCTGTATACGGCCAGAGTGTCAACAGATTTATTCCTGAATTTCTTTCCCGTGAGTCTCTTGATTTCCCTGCCCAAAAAAGCCATATCAATCTCCACACAGTGCCCGATGATGATATTATCGCCGCAGAAGTCGAGAAATTCCCTAAGCACCTTTCCGATTGACTCTGAGTCGGCA
>JADFXZ010000266.1:0-436 GCA_015233265.1 Nitrospirota bacterium | reverse complement strand
TGATTAGAGTATAAAAGAAGTCAGACATGGCAATCCTTCCCCCGGACATTTTCACCGCCCCTATAGAGATAATGGAGTCGCGTCTTTCATCAAGCCCTGTAAGCTCAAGGTCAACCGATACAAAGCCAGTGGATTTAATTTGGGCATTGCGGGCAATCTTGCCCCTTGAGGGGTTTAACAGCCTGAGGTTCAACAGCCTGTCAAGCCGCCCTACCATATCATCTCCCTGTAACGCTCGATGACCATGTCCTGCATCTTGGCGATGATTTGAAATGCCTCTTTGATAGTCCTCTTCTGGAGGTTTGTCAGTGTGTCCGGCCTGATAAAGTTGTCCGGCGGCAGACCTTGTCTTATGTGTTCGTATTGGTGCTGGATTCTCAGCAGCATAATGAAGTCAAAGGCATGGACAAGCTCGTCGGCGTATTTTTTAATTATG
>JADFXZ010000265.1 GCA_015233265.1 Nitrospirota bacterium | reverse complement strand
ATGTGAAAACGCCGCCTATCCGGCTCTCTATATTGCGGGTTTAAACCGCGTAAAATTGAATCCAAACTACCGGTTTGTGACGTTAAGGTGTCTTGGCGGGACGAATCTTGTATGGATAACCGACGCGCTTTCAAAGGGTGTGGATGGTGTGCTTTTGATGGGCTGCAAGTACGGCGACGACTATCAGTGCCACTTCGTAAAGGGCAGTCAGGTGGCAAGTGAGCGTCTGAGCAAGGTTCAGGAGACATTGGGCAGGTTGATGCTTGAGTCCGAGCGTGTGCATCAGATACAGCTTGCGATAAACGAATGGGATACGCTTCCAAAGATAATGGAAGAGTTTTCTGAGAAACTAAAGGGATTTGGACCGAATCCATACAAGGGATTCTAATATAACAGGGAGGTATGCAGATGGGTGATGCAGTGTTCACACCTGACATTGGGTTTGTTCGGGGCTTAAAAGAGGGCGGTGCTGGCACTATGAAGCAGTGCTATCAGTGCGCTACGTGCTCGACAGTTTGTGAGCTGACGCCGGCCGATAACCCGTTTCCGAGGAAAGAGATGATCATGGCCCAGTGGGGGCTAAAGGAAGAGCTGTTGGCAGACCCTGACATCTGGCTCTGCCACAACTGTAATGACTGCTCGAAGTACTGTCCACGCGGTGCAAGACCGGGCGATGTCATATCGACATTGAGAAAGGCGGTGATAGCCGAAAACGCCTTCCCGAGGTTTATGGGCACAATAGTGGGCAATGCAAAGCTGCTCTTAGTGGCGCTTTTGATTCCTGTGGTATTGTTTCTTGTCGTGTTAAATGCCTCCGGTCATTTAAATATACCTGCTGGCGACGTGGTATTTAATAAGTTTTTCCCGATACCGCTTATCGATGCGATATTTGTAACGACGGCGATGTGTGTAGTGTTTGTCTTTGCAATAAGCGTCAGTAGATTTTGGGGCAAGCTCAACGTAAACCCGTACAAGCTGATGGCACATAGTATGCTGATTCCAAGTTTAATCGAGACGCTCAAGGAGATAGCCTTACACAAGAAGTTTCAGAAGTGCGGCCCGAACAAAGACAGGGCATGGGCGCACAGGATGGTCATGTTGGGCTTCATCGGCCTGTTCTTGCAGACAAACTGGGCGGTATTTAACTTATATGTACTGAAATGGGAATCGCCGTTTCTGAAGGACGACCCAAATATGATTATGATACTGGGTTCTCAGGCGGCGGTTATGTTGTACTATGCGGCGTTTAAGATATTTGGTAATGTCAGTGCGCTGATATTGTTTATAGGGTCCCTGATGGTGTTTGCCAACCGGATGAAGGACAAGGGAGTCAACAGTGTGTCGTCGTCGTTTGACTGGGTGTTTGCGACGATCGTGTTTTTGGTGTGTATAACGGGGTTGCTGTCTGAGTTTTGCAGGTTTGCAAATAACGCTCATGTGGCATATCCGCTATACTTTATCCACCTTGTATTTGTGTTTTACATAATAGCGTACTTGCCGTATTCGAAACTGGCGCACATGGTGTACAGGACGACAGCGCTGGTATACGCCAAGATGGCAAAGCGGGACATAATGTAATAACATACTATAGCGCCTCAACCGTGTTGTTAAACGCGCGCTTGAGGCGCTAAATTTACCTGGCCTATCGGAGAGAGCGTGAAAGAAATATACGAGAAATTACATAAAGACCCTGACAGACGCGGTGAGCTTGGGCCGGAGAGCTGCTTTAAGTTCAACTGCCACAAGGGGATTTCCTGCTTCAATAAGTGCTGCGGTGAGCTGGATATATTCCTGTCGCCCTATGATATATTAAGAATGAAGAGGCGGTTTGGCAAGACCAGCGGGGAGTTTCTCGTTGAATATACTGATATGGTGGTAACGGATAAGAACAAGCTGCCGTTTATTAAACTCAGAATGGCGGAGGGGAAAGAGTGCAAGTTCGTGACAAAAGACGGCTGTTCAATCTATGAAGACAGGCCGCTTGCGTGCCGGTACTATCCGCTGGGGTTTGCAATAGGCAAGAGGACGATGACCGAGGGCGAGGATTTTTATTTTCTGATAGAGGAGAGCTTTTGCAAGGGATTTAAAGAGGACAAAGAGTGGGTGGTGAAGGACTGGCGGCAGCGGGAAGGCATAGCCAAATATGAGGCAATGAACAGCGACTGGATAGAGGTAATCCTGAACAAGAAGCTGATTGGCAAGTCAGTCGTCCCAGATGACAAGACAATAAGCATGTTTATACTTGGTGCATACGATGTGGATGCCTTCAGAGTATTTGTGAAAGAGAGTAAGTTTTTACAGATATTTGACTTAAACGATGACGAGTTGCAGTTAATAATGGAAAACGAAGAAGAACTGATGAAATTCGCGCACAGATGGCTGAGATACGCCCTGTTCAGAGAGCCGACAATGTACCTGAAAAACAAAGACAATGCAAACCCGCCGCAAAGTGGATGCGGCTGCGGCACCTGTCAGTAGAGAGATAATATACCATGTTTGCCGCTGTCCCAAGTGCAATAGTTTATGGTTTCTCTAATAAAAATCGCCACTGACCCAATATTGATGCTGTCCGACATGTTCCAGTGGGCAGCCGTTGCTCATTTCATTAGTCCTTGAACAGTTCCTTTACCAGAGAATCCCTTTTAAGATTAGGTCCTGCTGAAAGGTCTCTAAGGATGTAGCTATTTATAGGGGTGAGTGGGCAGGGACGGTGATATGATGCTCTACATTTCCATGAGTTGCGGTAAATCGAATATGACTGCCGCTTTGTCTTGTTATCACATATCCGTACAGGGCAATCGCATTTGAAACTCA
The DNA here is from genome assembly GCA_015233265.1 of Nitrospirota bacterium. Classification (GTDB taxonomy): domain Bacteria; phylum Nitrospirota; class Thermodesulfovibrionia; order Thermodesulfovibrionales; family Magnetobacteriaceae; genus Magnetominusculus. Next base: position 102 of record JADFXZ010000265.1, on the reverse strand, counting down.
CACCAGAAGATTCCTCTCCTGGATTCCCGCTTTCCAGACTGTGTCATAATAGAAAAGCAGCCACATCAAATCACTAAATAGACAGTAAAAATGATTCTTCAT
>JADFXZ010000264.1 GCA_015233265.1 Nitrospirota bacterium | reverse complement strand
GGGGCTGGCTGCTTTTCTATTGTGACACAGTCTGTTCGCGGGAATGACAGAATAAGAAATATTGTAAAGATAGAATAAAAATAAAAAAATGAACATCTAAAATGTCATTCCACTCTCTTTTTTTGTCATTCCCGCCAACAGACTGTGTCATAATAGATTCCGAGATTGTTCATGCAAATTAGAATCATCCTGAGCCTGTCGAAGGATGCTCCTTTGTATATCATTTCTCCATAAATCGGCAATCCTTCGACAAGCTCAGGATGATTCGACAGGGTGATTTCAGATGAAGAATCATTTTTACTATCTTTTTAGTGATTTGATGTGGTTGGTTTTCTATTATGACACAGTCTGCAAAGCTGGAATCCATGAAAGCATCGGTTATGCCTAAAAGTATTAGCAATTTCTGCACGTTATTTCAAATGCGTTTGCCCAGCCCGTGAATTTCTGAAATTTTGGGGCTTGATTTTACTAATTCTTTGTGATACAATACGCGATTGTGCTTTATGAAATGTTAATGATGACAGATATTGTGCCTATAAGGTATTATACTACCCGGGAGATTTGCCGATGAAAGAGAAGGACATATTTGAAGAGATAATCAGTATAGGGAAAAAGCGCGGTTCGTTGACTTATGACGAGATAAACGATGCCCTGCCGTCAGAGTTTTTCTCACCTGATGAGATTGAAGACCTTATGGACCTTCTCCAGGACATGGGAGTAAAGGTCGTTGACCATGATCACGCGGCACCAGCTGTAGAGGCGGAAGATGAGATCGAAGGGTACGAAAAAACTGAAGACCTTGTTCAGGCATATTTCCATTCGATGGGCGATATTTCTATTCTCAGCAAAGACGAAGAGACAGAACTTGCCAAGAGTCTCGAAGAAGGCAGAGAGATTATTAAGAACATTGTCACGTCTTTTTCGATTTACAACAGGTTTGAGGCCGGTCTTGACCTCAGCGACGATACCCTTATGGAAGACGAACGGGCGGAGGAGGCACTTAAACTTACCCTTGAGCGCCTCGATGAACTGTTTGACCAGATAACCGTTTATGATAACAAGGTGAGGCCATACGGGTCGTTCGACAATCTGGCGGACATTGTAGCGACAAAAAATTTTAACAATATCATAGACCCGGCCGCCGTTGAAAATCTCTATATAGAGATCAAATACGAATCTAAACGTATTGAATCAGAAATAGGTATAAAAATCGAAGACCTTAAAGCCAAATGGGACCGCGTATCTAAGGCAAAGGAACTCGTCAGCAAGGCAAAAAACGAACTTATCACCAGGAACCTGCGCCTTGTCGTCAACATCGCTAAGAACTATGTCGGCAGGGGCCTTCCCTTGCTTGATTTGATTCAGGAAGGCAACATTGGACTTATGAAGGCAGTTGACAAGTTTAAGTATGAAAAAGGTTTTAAGTTCAGCACCTATGCCACATGGTGGATCAGGCAGGCAATCACCCGCGCCCTGATTGACCAGACAAAGACCATTCGCGTCCCAGTCCATATGATGGAATTTTATAACCGAGTTACGAAGACATCGAGGGAGATAACGCAAATACTGGGCAGAGAGCCGACAAACGAGGAAATCGCCCAAAAACTCGAAGTGCCCTTAAAGAAAGTGGAAGAGGTCTTCAGGGCAATTCAGGACCCTATAGCGCTTCAGACACCCGTCGGGGATGAAGACACAGAACTTGAGGACTTCATAGGCGATAAAAACAGCCCGTCTCCATTTGCAGACGCCGAAAAGAGCGAGGCCTCCGAATATGTCCAAAAGGTACTGCGTACCCTGTCGGCCAAAGAAGAGAAGGTCATCAGGATGCGCTTTGGCATTGGCGTTGACAGAGACCATACGCTTGAGGAGGTGGGAAGGCATCTGTCCATCACCCGTGAGCGCGTCAGGCAAATCGAGGCAAAGGCCCTCAGAAAACTTAAACACCCAAGCAGGCTCAGGGCATTGAAAATCCTGACGATTTAGGCATAATAGCTTGCGATGGGCCTTCTGCTGATGGCACAAAGCTCTATCTCGTGCCTGAGCTGGCATCGGCGGCCTGTTGTGCCTTTGCGGCGTTGAGGTAAGAAACCACTGCGGTGAGGTTTGGCTCCAGCACCAGCGCCTTGTCAAAATATGGGATAGCCTCCGCTGGCTTATTCTGCATCAAAAGCGCAACACCTTTGCCTACATAAGCGCTGCCGTTGCCCGGGTCAAGCGCTATGGCCGTCTCGAAGTGTCTTATCGCGTCATCTTTCTTATTCGTCCAGAGCATCAGATTGGCCGCGTTTACGTGGATGACGGAGCTGTTGGGATAGATGGAAAGTGCCTTATTAAAGGCGGCAATGGCCTCGATGTCCCGTCCTTTTTTAGTCAGCGCACATGCAAGATTATTATACGCAAGGCCATTGTCCCTGGTTACGACAACTGCGCGCGTAAACAACGTAACAGAGTCCTTCCAATATGGTAACTGTTTCATTGACAGTCCCACACACAGTAATGTTGCCAGCACACCCAAGGCCGCCGCCTTCCCGCGATTTTTTAATAACTGCGGCGCACCCATTGCAGCCATAATAAACAGCCCTATATAAGGGATGTATGTATATCTGTCTGCCATCGACTGAAACATAATTGCCCCAAATTTTACCACCCCCGAAGAGGGCGCTATCACCACCAAAAACCAAAACCACCCCGTAAACACATAAGGATACCGCTTCATATTCCACACCGCCGCCGCCGAGACAATCGCTATCGCGCTTGCGCCAGCAATCACCTGCCACAGTGCGATATTAGCGCTTATCGGATATATCACTGAGAGCCTCACAGGGTAAAACATCTTTATAACATACATACAGTATGAAACGACGGCGTTAGCAATTCGCCCTTTAAGCGGCAGAGTCTCAATAGTCCTGCCTTTTGGTTATTTTCAGAGGTGAGACAACAGGGGGCTGATTTCTGTGG
>JADFXZ010000263.1 GCA_015233265.1 Nitrospirota bacterium | reverse complement strand
CACCAGGACTCATGTCTATTACATATTTCATCGGATAGGATAACTCATGGGGTCGATATATCGCTTTAGTATTATCGAGACCAAAATTAAAACTGTTGCTTCTGTCTATTGGACATACCTTTACACACTCACCACATGCCGTACACTTGGCGTTTACATACCTTGGATTTATTTTTATCTTAACGTTAAAATTCCCTTCGCTTACTGAGACACTCTCTACTTCAGCCGTCGTATAAACTGATATCTTAGGATTCTGCTTTATCCTCTTGAAATTAATCTCTAACCCGCAGTACGGCGGACACAATTTGGGGAAATACCGGTTTAACTGCGCTACCCTTCCACCCAAATATGGATTTCGCTCCACTATGACCGTGCGCTGGCCTGCTTCCGCCGCCTCTATCGCCGTGGTTAGTCCGCTTATCCCACCTCCTATTACTACGATGCTCGAACCCTTTTCGTCTGACATAAATTCCTCCGCTCTTTTTTAAGCAATCGAATACGGACTCAAAAAAAGGTCAGAAGGGGGAACACCGTCCCCCCTTCCTCCTGTGTGTTTCATCGTGCTATTTCACCGTTTAGTCGGGAATCAGCTGTACGTAATCTCTCTTGGACATCTCCCATTGACCGGTCTGGAGGTTGAATTTCGATATCGTGAAACATCTCCAGTTCTGGTCGTCAACGAGGTTGAAATCTCCCCTGTAGTAGTAGCCAGGGTATCTGGTGTCTTCCCTAAAGAGGATGTGCCTTGCATGGGACTCACCTGCCCAGATTCTGTGATAGTTTTCCCAGCATCTCATCAGCTCGTGAAGGTCTGCCGCTCCCATTCTCAGCGAATCTTCCTTCAACATCATCAGATGTTTTAAGCCTGCGTCCAGCATCGTCTTACTGGTCATGTAGTAAGTCGATACGCCCGCTACATACTCATCCATTATCTTTTGCAGTCTTGCCTGAAGCATATTTGGCTTGATGTAGTAGGGGTTGGTCTTGGGATCTGTGCTGTAGTTCTTGTATTTTTCGTATATCTCAAACGGCAGATACAGCTCACCAACCAGCTCTTCAGTTGACTTTGCTACTGCCGGCTTGTATGAGGCGTTATCGAGACAGAATGCTACCATCGCCTTAGCAGCTATTCTACCTTCGGCGTGTGAGCCAGAGGAGAACTTGTGTCCGGATGCTCCAACGCCGTCACCAGCTGTGAAGAGACCCTTTACGGTGGTCATTCTGTTATATCCCCAACACCATTCCTTAGGGGCGCCTAAATCGTCAGGACCGCTTACCCATATACCGGCGCAGCCTGCGTGTGAACCTAAGAGATACGGCTCTGTAGGCATGATTTCCGATGGGTTCTTATCCGGCTCAATGTTATTTCCTGCCCACACTCCGGCCTGTCCAATACACATATCGAGGAAGTCTTCCCATGCCTCAGCCTCGAGGTGCTTTATCTGCTTAGCGTCCATGGTCTTTCCAAGCTCTGCCATTGCCAAGTGGGTGTTCATGAGAATCGGGCCTTTACCGGCCTTCATGTCGTTCATCATCATGTGGTTTCTGATTGCCGTGCCGAGCTTGTGCGGATCGCTGCAATATTTGCCATATAATGCCTTTGTGCTCTCGAAGTGGGTTACGCAATAGTCTTCGCCAAGGGAGTTGGTTGCCTTTGCCTTAAAGAATAGGAACCATGCTCCAACCGGGCCGTAACCATCTTTAAATCTTGCAGGTACGAACCTGTTTTCCATAAGTACCAACTCTGCGCCTACCTGAGCCGCTAATGCGTAGGTGGTTCCTGAATTCCATACCGGATACCATGCCCTGCCCTGCCCCTCAGCAGTCGAACGAGGTCTGAATACGTTAACCGCGCCGCCGCACGCAAGCAACATACACTTTGCCTTAAACATGTATGCCTTGTTCTCTCTTACGCTGAATCCTACCGCCGCCGCTACTCTATTTGGCTCGTTGGCGTCGAGGAGGAGTTTTACGATAAACACTCTCTCATAGAGGTTCTGAGCCTGGCCGGTTGCCGCCCTGTTAATCTCAAGGGACTTCTTCGCCGCTTCGGCTACGATTACCTTGTAGGACTCGCCGTTTATCATTATCTGCCACTTACCGCTTCTTACTGGCTTGCCGCCTTCGGTCAGCTTCTTTGCAGGCTGTGCGCCGTCAAGCGTGTGACCGTCGTCTGCCCTTTTCCATACAGGAAGGCCCCACTCTTCAAAAAGATGCACTGAATCGTCAACGTGTCTGCCACAGTCATAGACGAGGTCTTCTCTGATGATGCCCATCAGGTCGCCCCTTACATACTTTACATAATCGGCAGGGTCATTGTCGCCCATGTAGGTGTTGATTGCCGAAAGACCCATTGCAACAGCGCCGCTTCTGTCAGCCGCCGCCTTATCTACCATCGTTATCTTTAATCCCTTTGGTGTTGCCCAGCGTGTTGCCTCAAACGCCGCGCCGCAGTTAGCCATACCGCCGCCGATTAGCAGAATGTCGGTCTCGACCTCTATCATCTCAGGTCTTTGACAGTACGCAAATGTACATGTTTCTAATTCCATCGTTTAGCCTCCTAAGTTTTATTTTAAGGTTTTTACCGTTGTCATGTTAAAAAATCCGGGCTTCTTTAAATTCGCAAAGTCAGCCTCTGGCTTGCCTTTGTAAGGGTCGACCGAACCTTCCGCCGTTGTCCTGATCGGGAATTTAAACCTTTTTAACGCTCCGCTGCGAAACTTTACAGTCCACATTATGGAATCCGAGCCCCTCATCGGTATTACGTTACCGCCAAGTGGAATAAAATCAGCGTATCCTCTTACTTCTATCGCCTGCTGAGGGCAAATCTTTACGCAGTTGTAGCACTCCCAGCACTGTTCAGTTTCCTGATTGTACGCCTTCATCCTGTCGCGGTCAAGCTTCATGAGATCGTTCGGGCAGATGTACATACAGGCTGTCCTTTCCTGGCCTTTACAGCCGTCACACTTCTCTGTCATTACAAAACTCGGC
>JADFXZ010000020.1:21045-21536 GCA_015233265.1 Nitrospirota bacterium | reverse complement strand
CGCATGGGCTACCCGCCGCTGCCAGACTATGTGGAGCCTCCGGAGGGCCTGGCAAGTTCACCGCAGCTACTGGCGCAATATCCCTACGTACTGATAACGGGGGCAAGAACCAAGGAGTTTTTCCACAGCGAGCAAAGACAGGTGGCCTCGTTGCGCCGACTTCACCCAGACCCATCATGTGAACTCCATCCGGAGGCGGCAAGAGCATGTGGCGTCTCAGACGGTGACTGGACAGAAGTGTCAACACCACGAGGGCAGGCAAGATTTAAGGCACATGTCACGCAGGACATCCACCCGCGCGTCATAAGCGTTGAGCACGGCTGGTGGTTTCCCGAACGAGCAGATGAGCTGGAGAGTCTGTGGGAGTCCAACGCCAACTGCCTTACTGCCGATACACCGCCCTACGACCCAGCCTTTGGCTCATACCGCCTCAAAGGGCTGCTGTGTAATAACAGAAAACTCAAGCAATAAAGAAGATACGGGCATTACTT
>JADFXZ010000020.1:2049-21027 GCA_015233265.1 Nitrospirota bacterium | reverse complement strand
GTCACAGGGAAAAAAATACCCGCCAAATGCCACACCCTATATCTAAATATCTCTATAAACTCCGATTGTAAGCGGTGTGTCTCGCGGAATAATACATGGCATGATATTTGCTTTTTGACAAACAGGATAGGATTAGTCGTCGGGTTAAAATGGCATTAAAGTCTTTTTAACAAAGTGGCGATAAATAACTGAGTAAGGAGGTCTTTTATGGTTGGCATAGGAGCTGCCGCAGGGCTCTTGACATCGACATTATCATCGATGGTTGGAATAAATGGGCAGAGCAATAACACTGCCACGGGCAACATCTTCCAAAACCCTGATTTTTTAACAGAATTTAATAAGCAAACCAAAGACAAAACCACGAACATGATTACAGCCCTGGATAAAGACGGGGATGGTAAATTAAGCGCACAGGAGATTGGTCTATCTCCACAACAGTTTGCCGCAATAGACACTAATGGCGACGGCAAGTTGGACTCAAATGAGTTAAACGCGGCATACATTAAACAAGAGATAACCACATCGACGCAGAATCTAATGCAGTCACATGATTTAAACGGCGACGGCAAATTAACTGCGTCAGAGCTGAATATGTCGCCGGATGATTTCGCTAAAATTGACCCTACAGGCAGCGGGGCTGTGGGGATGCAGGAACTTCTGGCCGCAAATCCACTGAACTCACTCTTAGCACAGTACACCAGCACGGCAAACATGTTCACTGGCGGCCCTGCGTCAGCCGCGAACACTGTGCAAAGGCTTGATTTGACAGCGTAATGAGCAGATATTAGGGTGTAGGGCATCCCCAAAATCCCCGCCCCCTAACAAGACAACCCATAGGGGCTTAGGGTTGGGAGAAGATATAAGGGGAAACGCTATCGTTTCCCCTGTATTTTTGTGCTCATGTTGGGGCTGCGGCGCGTTGACGGCCACAGCATAAATGTTGTAAAATATGTACGTGTGAAAGATACGGAATTCATAAAAATACTTACTAAGAATGGCTGAACGCTGAAATAAATAGAAGTCAGCCATCATATTTTGGAAAAGGGGAAAGAGATAGTTTCCGCACCGGTTCATAAGAGGGATTTAAAGAAATGACTTTTGCCATAGATTACTTAAAGAGACGGGATTAGCCCTCAATGATGAGAAAACTCAAAGACACAGGAAGTAGAGGAATTTATAAGATTAAAACAGGGGGTGTCTTTTATGAAAAGACTTCAATACCCGGCTGTCATCACTGGGGAGGATAACGACTACATCGTGGAATTCCCCGATCTTAAGGGATGCATTACTGACGGTGATTCGATAGAAAGAAGCTCTTATCAATGCAAAAGAGGCTTTAACAGGTTATTTGGCGGTAGTTTTTGAAAGAGACCACAGCGTACTAGAAGCCTCTGACTTAACAGGAGATAATATTTATCTTGTAGAGCCGCAGCCTAAGGTGTCGATTCCTGTACTTCTGAGGAAGTTACGACAGGACCAGGGATTGAGCCAGAGCGAGTTAGCACAAAGACTTGGCATTACCTATCAAGTCTATAAGCGGTTTGAAAACACTGTTAAGTCCAATCCAACAGTTAATACGCTCAGCAAGATAGCAAACGCATTCAATAAACAGCTTCGTGTTGAGATCGTATAAGGGGCTGTGAAATATTCATAAACAGAGTTATATTTGGCGGCAGAACTTGAGCTTGTCCGGCCCTTTATGATATTGTCACTCTGTTGAAGAGAATTTATTGAAGACAAATTGTTAAATGGAAACTGTGGAAGAGAAAATAAGGGCACAACTCACTATAGAAGGTCGCGTCCAGGGGGTTTGTTTCAGGGCGTTTACACGCGACATTGCCCGCAGGTCTGACGTCAGGGGATGGGTAAAGAATCTTCCCAATGGGGATGTCGAGGTAGTGCTTGAAGGCTCGAAAAAAGATGTCGGCGTTGTGATTGCCAACTGCTACAAGGGGCCACCGGGCAGCCTTGTCACGAATATTTCAATCAAGTGGGAGCGCTACACGGGGCAAGCCCCACCTTTTTCTATCACATATTGACATATGGCCTCACCCTTGGCTAAGATACATGAGTGAATAAGGCTTTCTATAATGAAAAATAAAGGACAAACACTTTGTAAGGTATGCGGCACAGATACAGATGATTTGATAATCGAATCAATAGCTGGTGACTTTGGCACTTATGGCGTGTTCTACTGCCCGGGCTGCGGCGTAGGCATTACCTCACCTGTCCCATCGAACGAGGACTTGAAGAGGCTCTATGCCGTTGGCGGTTACAGGGAGAAGACCGGTAAGCGGTTTATCCCGTTTGTCGAGTATTTTATCTTGTTGTTTCGGCATATGCGGAAAAACAGGATAGAAAAATATGTCAAAAAAGGCCGGATACTTGACATCGGCTGCGGCAGAGGGCTGTTTCTCAACGTAATGAAAAATGGGGGATGGGAAGTCGCTGGCGTTGAGTTCGACGAGGCCGCCGCATCAAACGCCTCTGCGTTCTACGGGATAGAGGTCATATCCGGGGAGCCGCGGACGTGGACATTCCCCCCTGCCTCCTTTGACGTAATTACCTTAAATCATGTCCTTGAGCACATACCTGATCCAAAGGAATTAATTCAGAGCTGTCACAGGCTTCTAAAGAATGGCGGACTAATGGTTGTCGCAGTTCCAAATTTAGACGGTATTCAGTCCAGGATTGGCAGAAAGAACTGGTTTCATCTGGACGTACCATATCATTTATATCATTTTACCGGCAAGGGGCTCGCCTCTTTGTTGAGTGCGCTGTCATTTAATATCGTCGGGAAGAGGCATTTTGACCTTGAGTATTCCCCTTTTGGCTGGCTGCAAACACTGCTGAATCTTACGGGGGTGAAGAGAAACTTGCTGTATGAGCTTCTCAAAGCACCACGAAGGTGGAAGGCTGCCATTGTGTCGGCACAAAAAAAAGACCTCATATTGACAGCACTTTTATTGCCGCTGTTTACCTCAGTGTCGATGGTTTTTTCACTATTTGAGGCATATGTTTCCGGACATGGCGGCATAGTGGAGGTGTTTGCGTTGAAGGGGAGGTCATCATGATACTCAATAAGAAAATAGCTGTGGTAATGCCTGCGTATAATGCGGAAAAGACCCTTCAGATGACATATGACGAGGTGCCGCACGAATATGTCGACGAGGTTATCCTGGTCGATGACGCCTCGCGTGATGATACGTCATCGGTTGCAAGGGGCCTGGGGCTTAGGACAATTGTCCATGAAAAAAACAAGGGCTATGGCGGCAATCAAAAGACGTGCTACCGCAGCGCGCTCGATGGGGGCGCTGATATAGTGGTAATGCTCCATCCTGATTACCAGTATTCGCCAAAGCTGGTGACAGCACTGGCTTCGATGATAGTATCTGGGCACTATGACATGGTGCTTGGCTCCAGAATACTTGGAGGCACTGCCCTCAGAGGAGGGATGCCGCTTTATAAGTACATATCCAACAGATTTCTCACGATGTTTGAAAACTGGTGTCTTGGTATAAAACTCTCCGAGTACCATACCGGTTTCAGGGCATTCAGCCGACGGCTGCTTGAGACGATACCATTTGAGAAGAACTCTGATGACTTTATCTTTGACAACGAAATCATAGTGCAGGCGTTGCACTTCGGCTTTAAAATCGGCGAGATAAGCTGCCCGACTAAGTACTTTGACGAGGCCTCGTCTATTAATTTCAACCGAAGCGTAGAGTACGGGCTTGGCGTCATTGGGGCATCGATTAAATATCTGCTCAAAAAACGTGGGATTGCGAGCTTCCCTATCTTTGACAAAGGCAGCAAGGATAAAAAGACCGGTTAAGTGATTATCTTTGACTAAGTGCCTGCAATAAAATAATCTTATCATCCTTCGACAAGCTCAGGATGCAGGATAGTACGTTGCAGAAAAATGAGTCGTCTACCTGACATTAGACAGAAGAATCCTATTTGTATAGTTTTAACCGAAATTATGACGTGCAGCGGGGCACATGTGCCTGGCGGCGGTCTCTTTGGTAACAGATCTGAGGAGTCCAGCAAGACCGAAGCCTAACGCAGGAGCAACGGGAGTCAGCGGTTGCCGCCTTATGCGTAATGCGGAATGTTGATGCCACTGTTGCCAGTCAGAGCGTCATTGAGGAAGAAAAGCAAAACGAGCAAGCGTACAGGCGATATATGCGTACGCTTAGAGGGCAAAAAGAAAGGTTGCAGAGCCTTGTTGCTTAAACTTGGTAAAATGCTCTCGATTTATGGTAGAACAAGACATGGAGGATACCGTTATGGACAGAAAATCGCGCTTCACAATTGTCCGCTATGCCAGCCTTGAAGAGATGAAGGCGGACGAATATCAGTATTGGCAGCAACAACCGGTGCATAAGCGCATGGATGCCGTTGAAGAGATTACAAGAGAGGCTTACGGCCTCAAGGACTCGTCGCCCAATGTATCAAGACTTCAAAGAACTCTTAGCCATATTAAACGCTGAACATGTGAAATACCTTGTTGTGGGGGGATACGCCGTATCCCTTCATGCACAGCCGCGAGCTACAAAAGACCTTGATATTCTTATCAAGCCGGACAAGGCAAACGTGGAAGCCCTTTTTCGTGCGTTGTCAAAGTTCGGTGCGCCGATTGAAGGATTGAAGCCGGACGACTTCGCCGAGAGCGGCTCGTTCTTTCGTATGGGAACGCCGCCGGTCATGGTGGATATTTTGCCGGAAATAACCGGCGTTGATTTCGATAACGCATGGCAACGGCGCGCGATGGGAACGATTGATGCCAAAACCAACCTACAGGCGGCCTTTATCTCTGCTGATGACCTCATAGCGGCGAAAGAAGCGGCTGGCCGTCCTCAAGACCTTGCCGACGCTGTTGCGCTTCGCAAGGCGCAGAGCACACCTAAGACAGACCCTAAGCCGAAGCCTACTCGCAGGGCAAAGAAGACCCCGCCCAAGCCGTGACGGGGTTCAGAATTAGACAGAAGAATACTTTTTGTCTAATGTTTCATAAGTTGATATGATTAAGTTATAATTAAAGCATATCAGAGATCGGTTGTTAAAAACCTATGTTTTTGAATTTTAACGAAGTGGAGGATCTTTATGGCTACAGTTCCAACACCTGAAGATGCAGCACGTTACATTTTGAAAATTTTTAAAGAAAAGTATGGATGTCGCACTGGTCAAGCGCTTAAATTCAATAATTTTATGAATTGTTTTAATCTACAACCTTGGAAAGAAGCTGACTTGGCTGTTGGGATGGAATATGCAGTTCAACAAAATTGGGTTGAAATTTTGCCTAATGGAGTATCTTTTAAGCTTACTAATAAAGGTTTCTTAGAAGCTTAATTATAGCTTCATGGGTGTAACCCGAACAGTGTCGCCTGATGAGAAGATTAGACTAAATGTATCATTTTGTCCAACATCCCCCGACGAATGCTCGTAAACCCGCATGTTTACTGAGGGCGGGTAAGGCCAACATTAGACAAAACGATGCAGATTACTTCTTTGTCTGCATTTCAGCACGCCCAGCTGGAATCATCCTGAGCCTGTCGAAGGATGACAGCCAATGTCATGTTTCGTTTGTTACAGGACATCTAACTGATTTTGGCATCGAAACCCCTGAAAAAATAAACATTGACCTGCATGGGTTGCAATGGAAACACTTAGGGCATTGAATTATATTATAATAATACCAAATGCGTAAGCCGCTTAGAGAAATTCTCAACGATATAAAGTATGCCGCGTTTATTGTTTTTGTCGTGTCGCTGATGTTTTCCGAGAGCGTCAAGCTGATTGCCTTGTATGGCTTTATGATGCCGGTGTTTTTTATTCAACTCTACAGGCGTGAGATACACATTCGCCTCAGTCTTTTGGAATATGGATTTATCGCGTTTGTCATCAGCTGTGCCTTCAGCGGCCTTTTCGCGGCCAACATTCCTGAATATATTAAGGGTATGAAGGATATAACGCGCATTGCGATGCTGTTTTTTATCTCCGCCTCATTAACTGACGAGCGGCATATTGTGATAGTATTGAGATGCCTCTACACGGCAACGGCTGTGATGGCTGTTTTTGGGGTGTTTGAGGCTGTGAAGTTTCATAAGCCCCTGGACTTGCACATGCTTGGGCACTATAACTATACGGCAATGTACCTGATAATAGTCTCAAACGCCCTTATTGCGGTAATCGTATTTTCCGAATTCAGGACGAAAACTCGGGCGAAAATAATGAAGGGCGCGGCGGCGTTTTTACTGTCTATCACAATAACCGCCGCCGTGATGACTACAATGAGGGCGGCCTTTGCTACCCTGTTTATTTTTGCTGTAATAATAGTGGCCACCAAACGCAGGGCGGTAGTCTCTAAGGCGATAGCGGCCGGGTTTGCGGCCTTTGCCCTCGTTGCCGCATATATGTTCAGGCCGATGTGGACAAAACTCTCCTCGGGGGAATCCCTCATCCGGCGGCTTTATATATGGAAGTACGCCCTTGGGGTTATACAGCAGACGCGGGCGTTGGGAACCGGCCTTAATAATTTTAAATATACCTATCCAGCCGCGGTAGAAGGAGGCAGGAGTATATTTGACGCCCACAGCGTGTATATCAACACAGCCGTACAGTGCGGCTTTCCGGGCCTGTGCTCGCTGCTTGCCATCGCTGTTGGCTTCATTGTCAGGTGGCGCAGCATCTCAGACAGCGGGGCATTTCACATGGAGATAAAATATGCGGCACTCGGCGGGACACTCGTGATTTTCGTAGGAGGGATATTCGACACAACGCTCCACCATGAGACCGGCATGTTGTTTGCCATTTTAACAGGCTTTATGGCAGGGCTGCCGCAAGAGGGACAAGGGCGCCAGGTTATAACTACATGACGATTTTTTATCCAGTCCCTGAGCCGATGTTAAGCCCTAAGGCACGCTTTATTCAAATAATAAACACTGCCCATGCACTTGCCTGTGCGGGCGCCGCCGTTAAACTCATCACTGGCGGCGTGAACTGCCCAAACGGCTCAACACTGCAAGAGACGCTGCTTAGTCATTTCAGCCTGATGCCTCATCCAAATCTTGAGATTATCTCCCTGCCGATGTTAAGAAAGAACGAGGGAGGGAAGTCCGCCCTGCCCTTTTCTGTTTCCATGGTCTTTAATGCCGCCCTCATAGGCTATCTCATTGCCCAAGAAAAGGCGGACAGCGTGATCTTCGTGCGGCATTTAAAGACAGCGGCTCTACTGATTAAACTAAAAAGGCTGCACGGGATGCCGGTAGTCTTTGAGTCCCACGAGATTTTCCATCTGACCACAGAAAAAATAAGCGCACGAAAGCGTCTCAGACGCATGGAGAGCCGCGTATACAGGGGAGCTGACGCAATTGCAGCTATCACCGAGAGATTGCGGGGCGACCTCGTTCAGCTGTTTTCACTGGAGGCAGCGACCTCAATTACTATACCTGATGCCGTCAGGGGCGATATGATTGAGGCAGGTCTGCCATATGAGCAGCGGCGATTTATCTTTTACGCCGGAGGCTTCTACCCGTGGAAGGGTGTGGATTTGCTTATAGAGGCAATGAGATACATGCACGGGCAGATGCTCATAATTGCAGGAGGCGGCCAGAGGCTCAAGGAGCTTGCCGCACTTGCGGCCGGTATGGGACTCAGTGGGCGGGTTAATTTTGTTGGTCAACTCAGCCACGCAGATGTCATTGAACTTTTGAGGCAGACGAAGGTTGCCGTCATCCCCAACATGCCCGAATCAGTGTCGATATACTCGTCGCCGCTTAAAATGTTTGAGTATATGGCTTTGCAATGCCCCATAGCAGCGGCCAATATACCCGGCGTCAGTGAGATATTAACTGACGGCAAAGACGCGGTGTTCTTTACGCCGGGCGACGCTGCATCCCTCTGTGCCGCCTTAAAGACCCTTATAGACAACCCCGATCTGGCAAAAAGGACAGCCGCGGCGGCACAAGATCTCGTAAAAAACTTCACATACGAAAAAAGGGGGCAGAGTATAATTGATTTTATCAGCGGTACGTTTTATAATTGAACGGCTATGGAGGATGACACTCAGGCAATGAGAGATGTTTCTGTGGTAATTGTAACAAAAAACGAGGAGCATAGAATAGGGGCGGCGCTTGACAGCGCTAAAGCGGCGGGGGAGATAGTTGTCGTTGACGCCCTAAGCGATGACCGCACAGTGGAGATATGCAAGACCTATACAGACAAGGTTTATACGAGGCAGTGGCAGGGGTTTGCCGCCCAAAAGCAGACCGCCGTAGACCTTGCCACAGGCCAGTGGGTATTCATTCTTGACTCTGACGAGAGGTTTACGAAGGAGCTGGTGGATGAGATTACCTCAGTTGTCAAAGACACCGCACTTGACGGCTTTTATTGCCCCAGAAAGAATTTCTTCTTAGGACGGTGGATAAAACACGGCGGCTGGCGCCCGGACTACACGCTGAGGTTATTTAAAAAAGAAAAGGGACGCCTTGAGCCGCGTGAAGTTCACGAAAAGGTTGTCGTCACTGGCACCACAGGCTATTTAAAGAATCCTATCGAGCACTATACGTATGGAAGCATTGCGGAGTTTATCTCAAAGCTGGACACCTACTCTACACTGTCAGCTCGTGAGAAGGCCTCAGGCAACTGCGGCATAGTAACGCTCACCGTGCGCCCGATTGCGACATTTATAAAGATGTACTTCCTGAGACTCGGCTTTCTTGACGGCCTGCATGGGTTTATTCTGGCGGTCTTATATGGAGCTTACACATTTGTCAAATACGTAAAGATATGGGAGATGCAAAATAAATATAGAGGAGGCAGGTCGCTGTGAAGCTCAGTATAGTTATCCCGTGCTTTAACGAGGAACAAGTAATAGATGAGGTTTACAGGCGCTTAACAACCCTTTTGAATTCATATGTTGAAGGGGCCGCAATCGACACCTATGAGGTAATCTATGTTGACGACGGCTCCAGTGACGGTACGCTTGCGGCGCTGAGGCGTCTTGCCGGGAAGGATAAACGTGTAAAGGCCATATCATTCAGCGGCAACTTCGGGCATCAGCCAGCGCTAACGGCTGGCCTGCTGTACGCCAGCGGGGATATGGCGGTCTCTCTGGATGCCGACCTTCAGGACCCTCCAGAGATAATCGGGGAGATGATAAAAAGATTTAAAGACGGTGCTGATATCGTCTACGGAGTCAGGGACGACAGACAGGAGGACACGTATTTTAAACGCGCCACAGCCGTCATCTTCTACAAATTCATGACCTTAATGGGGGTTAATCTCATATATAATCACGCCGATTACAGGCTCTTGTCCCGGGCTGCCCTCGAAGCCTTTAAGAAATACGGCGAGGTAAACCGCTTTCTGCGGGGGATGTTTCCCTCGATGGGATTTAAACACTCCATCGTTACATACAAGAGGGAGAAGCGCTTTGCCGGGACGACGAAGTATCCGCTGAAGAAAATGGTCTCGTTTGCGGTTGAGGGGATCACGTCGTTTACAAACTTTCCGCTGCGGCTTGCCTTTGTGTTGGGCTTTGTAAACTTCTTAGCGGCTATCATACTGGGATTGTGGACAATTGCAAGTAAACTAAAGGGAAGCGCTGTGCCCGGCTGGGCATCGATAGTGCTGCCTATTTATCTGTTTGGCGGGATACAGTTGATGTTCATAGGGATATTAAGCGAATATGTAGGTAAGATATATATGGAGGTCAAGCACCGGCCTGTCTTTATAGTCAAAGAGACCTATAATTTCGACGATGGTCAGGGCAAAAGCCCCTGAACCCTGTTGAGTTCGACGAGGGATTTTGCATACTCCGCCCTGGACTTTGCCTCGTCATAAAGGGCTGAGGAGTAGTCGCGCTGGAATTTCAGCAAATCATTGAGCGTTGACATACCTGCCCTGAACTTTCCCGATTCCGCTTCGAGTGCAATTTCCGCCGCTTTAAGGGATTTCCCTGATGCCGCAATTTTCTTTATTGCGTAGTTGAGGTTGTTCAATGCCTCGGCGGTCTCAAGCGTGACTTTTTTTTCAATTTCCCTTAAAGCCGCGTCACTCCTGCGCAGCTCAAGGTCTGCCCTCATGCTCGTGCCGCGGTTAGTCCAGTTAAAAATGGGGATATTGAGCACGACGCCCAATTTCCACGAAAAAAATTTGCCAGACGTAAGCTCGTCTATTGTGGAGTGATACTGGCCGTCCATGCCGGATTGACCATAGCTTGCAATGGCACTGAGATCAGGCAGCAGCTGGTTTTTGTAGTAGCGGGACAAGAGTTCCCTGTTTTTCTTTTCTATGAGCGCCTGCTGATAGTCCTGACGGAGTTGAAGCGCCTGTTGCGTAATGGACTCAAGAGTTGGAGGCGGTGACGGCTCAGAATGCATGGACAGGGTCACAAGTGCAGTGCCCACAAGGGCAATATTCATGACACCCTTGAGGGTGTTCTCGGCGTTTTTGGCCGTTTTCTCGGCCTCTAAAAGCGCCTCCTCCCGCACAGCCAACTCAGCCTCTGCCGCATAAATATCCACGGGGGCGGCCATTCCAGCCGCGATACGCGCATTTACCTCGTTGCAGGTCTGCCTGGCCAAGCTCAGGGCAATTTCCGCCGACTCTATGGCCTTTCTTGTCGAGACAAGCTCCCAGTAGTCTTTGACAGCCTCTGAGACCTTTGCAACAACGGCCGCGTCATAGGCGTATTTCTTAATCTGAAGGGTGTTTTTGGCCACGTTGAGGTTCGTTAGTTGTACGCCGAGGCCAAAACCCCGTAAAAGCGGCTGAGTCAGAGTCAGAGAAAGCCCCGAGGAATAGTATGAAAAAAGGTTTAGAAATGCCGAGTTGCCGTTATATCTGTAGTTTTGCCACTTCAGCTCATACAAGGTGCCAGTTGGGGCCTTGCCTGAGAGTGTCGCATTATAGTTTATCTGCCCCTCTGTCGTGCTATTTATATCGAGTGACTGTTTTTGTCTGTCATAGCTCTCATCCAGGCCAATTTTCATGGAAGGGTCGAAATCCCCCTTGCTGGTCATTATATCTGCCTCTGCGATTCTGGGGTTATAGCTTTCAGACTCAATGTCCGTATTTTTTTCGATAGTGAGTCTTATAACGTCAGAGACGGTGAGATTCAATATTTGTTCAGAAGGCTCAGAGGAGCACTCAGCCGGGGATTGCACGACAAGGAAACACACGGCAGCGAAAACCAACAATATATATAGACGATATGCCATAAGCCTATGCCCGGACAACTTGTACGACAAAACTATTGGTCAAAGCCCCGCGGCCAGCGATTTAATATATTGTTTTAAATCCTCGGCGAACTCCGGTCGCTTTAACGACAGCGCTATGGTAGCCTTGAGAAAGCCGAATTTATCTCCGGCGTCATACCTGTCACCTTTAAACAAGTAGCCGTAGACGACCCGATTAGAAAGCAGGAGATTAAGTGCGTCTGTGAGCTGGTATTCACCGCCTCTGCCCGGGCTTATACTCTCAAGGGCGCCGAAGATGTCAGCGGTTAAAATATACCTGCCTATTACGGCGAGATTAGACGGTGCATCCTCAAGCTTTGGTTTTTCCACAAGGGCGTTTATCTTATAAAGCTGTTTTGGGACGTTATTGGCACCGAAATCCATGACCGTCTCACCGTTGATAATACCGTATTTGGAGACATCCTCGTCGGGTACTTCCTGAAGAGCTATCACAGGGGAGCGGAACTTCTGGTATATCTCTATCATTTCCTTAAGAAGCGTGTCTTCGGGATCGATAATGTCGTCACTGAGCAAGACGGCAAACGGCTCATCTTTGACAAAAGCCTTCGCGCACAAGATGGCATGACCGAGGCCAAGAGGTTTACTCTGCCTGATGTAGGCAAAGTTGGAGCTGTCGTGCCTGTGGATTTCTTCGATGAGATGGCTGAGACCCTTCTGTTTTAATATCTCGTCGAGTTCAGAAAACTGGTCGAAATGGTCCTCGATTGCCCGTTTGTTTTTGCCTGTTATGATAATGAACTCATTGATGCCGCAGCGTTCACACTCCTCAACTGAGTACTGAATCAGCGGTTTATCTACAATTGGGATCATCTCCTTGGGGGAAGCCTTGGTAACCGGCAAAAACCGCGTCCCAAGTCCAGCGGCAGGCAGTATGGCCTTTCTCAACATTGTATATTTTAACATATTTAAATGGATTATTGAAATAGGAAAATTAGAGGTTGACCACACCGATATAGAGCATGGCACTACAGCTTTAAGCGTAACTGTAGCGTAATAAGATTACCCTTTGCAGTGTTTTTGACAGCGAAATCCCTTAAATAATCAATGAACATAGTGGTTTTAGGGCCTAATACCACCCTGACAGACGGGCCTGTCTGATATTTCCTTACATCTGAGCCGTGCTTTTTTACACCGTTTGTGACGTCTGCGCTGCCGTATATCTCATTTAAATGCATCCCTATCAGGAAATCACGGGTCAGTGAATAGGCAATTAGCTCTTCAAATATCACTTCACTTCCTTTCTTGAGCCCGGTGTCTACATTTTTTGTATAAACGTTGTATTTTGTCGTCAGCTCCAGGTCAAATCGACCAAACTGCTGTGCAAAGACTATGGTGGGCCTGACTTTCCATACCCTGCCCCCCCTGTTGGTCGTTGCATTCTTGTTATAACTGCCGGTTGGGAAATCGACATACGAGCCGGCTGCAAGCCATGTACGGCTAACCGGGTCGTCAATCAACCAATACCCGGCAACTATAGTTGTATCGCCAATGCCTGTGTCATGTTGGCCCGGGGCCTCCGTGCGGCCAACAGGCAGCATGATCTGCACCGTTGAGCTTTGCGGTAAGGTGGCGTTGTCGTAATACATGAACCGCAGTACAGTGTCATAGGTGTTGAGACCGAATTTTGTCGAGAGCTTATGTCCATTTTTGTCCATGAGACTTGAGGAACTGGAATAGCTGATGGTGGGGGCGAAGTACAAACCCTGCTCGGCGGGGATGTTTTCAAACGGACCGACTGCCCAACTCTCGCCTACTGAAATCAGAAATATCAGGCTAATAACAATGCCAGTAATAATGATTGACACGCGATTTTTGCTCATACTGCCTCCTTTTGGGGCTGTACGGGCAGGGTTACAGTAAACGTAGAACCGTGCCCCAGCTCGCTTGAGGAGACTACCATACCGCCGTGCAATTTTGCAATATGTTTTACAAGGTAGAGGCCAAGCCCCGCCCCGCCCTTTTTGACAACAGACGAGGCGCGGTAAAATCTGTCAAAAATGCGCTCAAGATGCTGAGGTTCTATGCCAGCGCCCGAATCGCTGACCTCCAGAATAACCTCGCCTTTTTCCGCCGTCCATCCTTTTATACGCACATCGCTCTGGGGCGGTGAATACTTCAGGGCATTGTCAAGCAGGTTGGTTAATAGCACTTTCAGCAGCACCCTGTCGCAGACAAACGACTCCGGCAATGCGTCTATATCACATTGGATATTACGATTGACAGCGTACAGGCGTGCATCTGCGATACATTCGTCTATCAGCCCCCTAATGTTTTCAACCGCCGTGTTTAGGGCGTTAGCCCCTGAGGTGATACGCTCGTCTGTAAGAAAATTATTGAGAAGGGCGCTGACCATTTTCATGCCGGAGAGGATTCTCCTGACCTGAAAGTCGTCCTGCGCCCTCAGGATTCCTGATAACACCAGAAGCTGCGCCGAGCCGTCGATTATAGAAAGCGGCGTACGGAGTTCGTGCGCGATAAGGTCCATAAACTGCCGCTGCTCCTCAATGGTCTTTCGCTCTATTATCAGAGTTGCCTCCGCCTTGTCCTTTTGTTCTTTAATATTTGTCAGCTTGTTCGTCACTGCAATGCTCAGGAGTATCATATGCGGCAAAAAGACAAACGGTGAGGGGGAAACGCTCCCTGAGACTCTGCCAATAAGACCAAAACCCACAAAAGGAACCTGTACAAAAGAGTACAGAAAGGGACTGAAGGCAAGCAGGTAGAGACCGCTGCCGGGTATCTGCAGGGTGAACAATCTCAAGGCTATGACAATGGTTGAAAGCGCGCAGATAAAACTCACCACCATCATGACAGGCGCAAACTCAGTATGAATGCCAAGTAATACCGCGACAATACCGGCTGCACCGGCAACTAAGAAAGTTCGCTGGTAGATAGCGGCTAATGCCGGCATATAGCGGTCAAGGTCAGTCAGGACGCACAGGAGTCTTGGAATAAGTATAATTAACACCGCAAAAGAGGCTCTCATTACGGCAACTGCAAGCGCCGGGTCACTGTGGACAAAGAATTTCTCTAAATCACCGGTCATTTCAAAAGAGATCATTACCGCTGAAATAAGGTATCCTAAGTAATAGCCGCTAATGCTTTCCCTGATACCTATCCAGCAGAGGACATTGGAGATAATAAGCATAGATAATATCCCCAGATATATGTCGTGAATGTGAGAACTGGATGCCTCTTTTTTGAAATAGAGAGCTGACGGCCAGATATCGAAGGATTCGTAAATGGTCTTCCTGCACGCAATCCTGATGTAGTAGGTCTGAGGGGTGTCAGCGGGTATGAGCAGAGGAAAGATGGCCGCCCTTGCTGAGCTATCGCGCTCTATTGGGGCAACGAGCACACCCAGTTTCTTCACAACATATCCAGGTGCCCCACGCGGCTCATAGAGATAAATATAATCGCGCGAGGGAGGATCAGCCTCAAGTATCCATGCAGAGGGGGCGGCAGAGGGGCGTATAACTGTAAACCTGAGCCATACGGCGCCATGGGGCATAAATCCAGCGGCAAGGTCCTCTTTAAGCGGGGCAAAGCGCGGCGCGTAGGCGGGTGAGGCGACATCCCCGATTGTGAGCGATCCGTTGTCGTCTCTGAGTACCTCCATGCGGCCCTTTAGCGGGAAACTCACCTGTTGCGATGTTAATGAAATGGTGGAGGCGGCAAGTGCAACAGGAAAACAGGCAATGAACAAGGCGGTAAGCAAAAGTTTACACAGCGTCAACCTAGTGCCGCGATCTCGCGTCACCTGCCAAGCTCATCAAGGAAGGCATAGCCCTGGCTGTGCCGGGCTGCAACCGGCAGGCGGCAGCCGGGGTCGGCCTCGTGCACTTTGGAGCGCAGACGGCTGAAAAGGGCCTCTAAGCGCAAGTTAGAGGAATGATCATCCAGATAGTCTAATTTTTCAAAGAAGCGCCTTCGCTGGATATTTATACCCGGGTTTGCCGCAAACAATGACAAGACAATGCACTCGTTAGAGGTCAGGGACACCGCTACTGCGTTTGGTGTTACCAGCTGGGATTTCTTCTCGATGAATATCCATTTGGCGCGAGGTGGGGCAAGCCGCTGCCCAAGATTAGTAATCACCGCGGCCAGTTCCCTCAAATCAACCGGTTTTACAAAGTAGTGGTCAGCCCCCTGGCGCAGCCCCTTTAAGCGGTCATCAAGACGCCCGCGCGCCGTTACTACCACAACGCCGCAGTCCGAGGTCCTTCTCAGCCGGTTGATAATCTCGATGCCGTCCTCACCGGGCAGACCCAAATCAAGCACTACCACATCGGGCGGGGTCTGCGCCGCAGCCGCGTCCAAGGCCTTGCCGTCTCCCACGCCCACAACGCCAAAGCCCAGATATGTTAGTCCTGTAACCATGATATCGCACAGCTGCTCGTCATCCTCCACAACAATGACGTGCAGGGCCTCAGCTGAGGGCACAGGGACATGTTTTATATCTTTTTCATGTTTCATCGTTTAATCAGGTAAGGCCAACATTGCGGCCACTATTGAATTATAGCTGAATTAAATGAAATATATCAAGTGGTTGTGGATATAGTTTTGCTGTCAGGATTTGTCAGGATTTGTCAGATAAAATACGTGGACACCGTGATGCCCTTAGGGTAATATAAATTACAATCAATATAAACGACGCAGACCACAGGAGGAGTTATGATAGCAAAATGGATTAAAACGGTTTCGGTAGGACTGCTGCACTCCCTGACAGGCTCGATGGCAATAAGCGAAAGGCCCCTTGTTGACGCAATATCGATGGCAGTAGATGAGATAAATACCGCTGGCGGTGTGATGGGATATAAAATTGAGCCAATAGTTGAAGACGGGGCGTCATCGCCGGATGTTTTTAAAGACAAAGCACAAATGCTCTTTCACAGACATAACATAACAAATGTCTTTGGATGTTGGACATCCTCAGCCCGCAAGGCCGTAATGCCAGTCATCGAGGCTAATGACGGGTTATTGTGGTATCCTGCCATGTATGAGGGGCTTGAGGAATCTAAACACATCGTCTATAGCGGCGGCTGTCTGAATCAGCAGATAGAACCCGCGCTTGACTGGGCGTTTACAAATAAATGCTCACGGTTTTTTTTGATTGGTGCGGATAATGTCTTCTGCCACACAGCCAACCTGTTAGCCAGGGTCTTAGTGGAAGACAGAGGCGGCGAGATTACAGCAGAACAATACACACACTCCTGCAATACTGACTTTGCGGCGGCGATAGAGAGAATCTGGGAAACCAAACCTGATATCATATTAAATACCTTAGACGGTGATGGCTGCCTTTCTTTTTTTAAGCAGTACCACAAAGCTGGTATTTCTATTCCTGTATTGTCTGCGAGTGTCTCTGAGGAGCAAATTCAGGCAATGGCCGGGTATGCTTGCGGTCACTATGCCTGCCAAAGTTATTTCCAAAGCCTGGATATTAATGAAAACCATACATTCATTGATAAATTCAGGACTAAGTATGGTAGAAACAGGGTTATTTCGGATACGGTCGTCTCAGCCTATTGTCAGATATATCTATGGAAGCAGGCCGTTGAGGATGCGGCGTCTTTTGATGCACCGGAGGTACGCGCAAATCTGCACGGACAACGTTTCCTCAGCCCTGCTGGATATATACGGGTAGAGCCGAATAATCACATAATGAAAAAGGCGTATGTTGGACTGATAGGCAATCACGGCAGCGGGCAGATTCAGATAGTGTGGAACAGTTTAAACAGTATCAGACCGAAGCCGTGGCTTGGGGTGGAAGAGGAGGCGGCAATGCGGCCAAAAAATTTACTAAAGAACGCCTTAGGCAAACTTCCTCAGGTAATCCACGACAAAATGGACTTAAACGACAAAGCCGCATGTGACGAAAGGACTCTCCGGCGGAAGGCTCAGTTACTGATCCAAAGATCAAAACTCTCGACAATGGGAGAGATGCTCAACAACATTGTCCACCAGTGGAAACAACCCTTAAACGCCATTGCGCTGAAAGTTCAGGACATCAGCGATGCCTATGCCTTTGGGCAGCTTGATGCTAAATATATTAATGATTTAGTTGAAGTCACTATGGGGCAAATCGAATTTATGTCAAAAACGCTGGATGAGTTCAGGGACTTTTCCCTGCCGTCAAAGACAAAACAGGAATTTGATGTTCAATCGGCCATAGAAGAGCTGCTGTCAATGTTTTTGGACGTTTATCGTATGCAAAACATAGATATATGCTTAAAAGTTGAGCAGGATGCGGTACTGACGACAAAAGGCCATCCAAACGAGTTTAAACAGGTGGTTCTTAATATACTGAACAACTCTAAGGACGCGGCGCTCACAAGAGTAAAGTCTGGCCTTGGCGTAAGTGGTCGCATTGAAATTAACATTTCCAATACTGAGGACAAATCACTTGTTGTAATTGCCATACGCGACAATGGCGGTGGAATTCCTGACGATATAATAGGGAAAATCTTTGAGGCATATTTTACGACTAAAGACAATGAAGGTACCGGAATTGGGCTTTCTATGTCAAAACGCATAATTGAGACTAACATGGGCGGGAGCTTAACTGCCCGAAACATTACCGGAGGAGCTGAGTTTGTGATAAGCCTCAATACAGTTACTGAGGCAGCAACGCGACAAAAAGACAGCGGCGCTTACAGAGAGCCAAAACGGTCTGCCGGGGTGTTTTGGGCGGTTACTGACACAATATAACGCTGAGCTGATTTCTGCCTGCGGCCTTTGACTGATAAAGCGCCAAATCTGCCGTTTCTATTAAATTAGAGCTGTCTCCGGCAACAGGTGGCGTTACTGTGGTAACCCCTATGCTTACAGTAATATATTTTGCCGCCTCAGAGAACTCGTGCGGTATCTCAAGGGCGGCAACAGTGTTCAAAAGCCGTTTAGCTACTTCGACAGCGCCCGCCTGACCTGTATCTGGAAGCAGACACACAAATTCCTCGCCGCCATATCTGGCAACGAAGTCCATTGCACGAGGCATTGCGCCTTTGAGGGCGCACGCCACCCTCTTCAGACAATCATCTCCGGCGCAGTGGCCGTAGTTGTCATTATATTTCTTGAAATAATCCACATCGATTAACATCAGAGACAGAGGGGTTCTTCTCCTTTGTATGGCATTCCATTGAAATTGCAATACCTCGTCAAATCTTCTGCGATTTGGTATGCCAGTAAGGCCGTCCTGTATCGCAAGCACCTCACATAAGTCTCTTTTTAACTTTAATTCGACATGCGTGCGAACCCTTGCTAATACAATGGGCGGCACAAATGGCTTCGTAATATAGTCAACCGCCCCCGTCTCAAAGCCTTTGACCTCATCCTCTATCAGGCTCAACGCTGTGATGAACATAATAGGAATATTCTTAGTTAATATATTACCTTTGACCCTCCGGCAAAGCTCATAGCCATCCATCTCCGGCATAAGTATATCGAGGAGGATTAAATCGATTTTCTCATCTTTTGAATCCAGACGCCGCAGGGCCTGGTCAGCGTTTTTTGCAATAATTGTCCGGAACTCCCCATTTAACAGATTAACAAGCACATCTATATTGGTTTTTTCGTCATCCACAATAAGAATCGTTGGTCGTTTGTGCCCTGCAGTCTTATTCATGATGTCTCCTCTTATTCCTGCTCGATCTGACAATGCCAGCCATAATCCCCCCAATGTACACTTTCTAAGAACAATTTGGCAAGCTATTTT
>JADFXZ010000020.1:0-2028 GCA_015233265.1 Nitrospirota bacterium | reverse complement strand
ATTTTTGGGTGCTGAGTTGGGATTTAACTAAGAGCGGTATTTCTTTCTTTTGGTTAAGCTGTATTATTTTAAAGAAAAATGTTATACTTAGAATATATTGCTCAACATATTTGCACAACATAGATAGAACAACGGGAGGTAATGGCATGGTCAGACGGTATATCGGCGTAGCGGCTGTTGCGGTGCTGCTGTCTATGTTGGTCACCGCGGCCTCGGCGGAAAATCTGGTTGTCAAGGGCAATGCTGACGGCTATCAGGTGACAATGGCAGTGCGTGCGGACAATCTGCCCGTTGTTGGCACTAATCAGGCCGCCTTCTATTTGCGCGATTCCTCAGACAAAGAGGTGTCCGATATTGTAGACGTGGGAGTGACATACGAAGTGGCAGGCTTTATGCCCAGGAAAATCATGTCTTTGACCAAGACAGGCAATGCTTATTCGGGCACATTTATCATAACAAAGGCAGCCCTCTATGACGTATTTTTTGTGTTTGAAAGGCGCGGGGAAAAACAGCACGTAGTGCGGTTATCCTTTCAAACAAAAGACAGCCCGCCAGGTCCTCCGCAAAACAAATAATCAATTGTGAATATATTGCCCTAAAGCAGATATGCCCTCAAAGCTCAACGATAAGGCACGTAAGCTCAGCCGCAGGGAGTTTATGATTAAGCTCTCAACGGCAGTGACCGCATCTGCGGCCTGCGGCGCCACCGCCCTCGTCTTTCACTCCTCTGAGCCTGTCAATCGCAGAAATAGCAAAATATATACATTCAAAGATTATCGAATCATGGATATATCCGCGGCACTGCCCAAACTCGCTGTTGTACACGGCACAGACGCCCAGAAGATGGTTACAGCCGCTGTTGAAAAACTAGGCGGCATCGGCCAGTTCATCAAACCCTCTGACAAAGTCCTCATAAAACCTAATGTCGGCTGGGATAGACAGCCGGAGCTTGCCGCCAACACGAATCCCGACATAGTTGCCGCAGTTGTGCGCCTGTGCATCGAGGCACGGGCAGCCTCTGTCTGGGTTACAGATGTATCGATAAATGACCCATACAGGAGTTTCTCGCGCTCCGGCATAGAAGCGGCCGTTGCAAAGGCCGGGGGCAAGATAAAATTCACAACAGAAAATGATTTTCTCGATACCGATTTAAAGGGCGAACTGCTGAAGATATGGCCTGTGTCAGCCTTCTTTCACCATGTCGATAAGGTTATCAATCTTCCCATTGCAAAACACCACTCCCTAAGCAAGTGTACGCTTTCTATGAAGAACCTGTACGGAACTCTTGGAGGACAGAGAAACCGTCTCCATCAGGACATCAACACCTCTATCGCAGACCTTGCCGCCGCCATCAGGCCAACGCTGACTATAATGGACGCTACACGAGTGCTAAAGACAAACGGCCCAACCGGAGGCAGTATCTCAGACGTGGCACAGGGCAATACTATAATCGCCGGCACTGATCAAGTTGCCATCGATACATACACGCTTTCATTTCTCGATCTAAAGGCAGACGATGTGCCGTATATTCAGATGGCACAGATTCGCGGCGTCGGCGGCTCAGACTGGAAATCCCTCAACACTGCCGAGTTTTCAGTATGAATCCACGAGGGAAAAGACTCGTAACGCTTTTAAACGTGCGCCGTGTGTATTCCGTCTTTTTTTTCACCTTGTTTTTGATATTACTGTATATGCCGGACTTCCGGCATTTAAAGGGATATGAGACACCACTGTTTTTAGAGCTTGACCCACTTGTTGCCGTGGCCGGGTTTCTTACGAGTTTTACAGTGTATAAGGGGCTTGTACTTTCACTTTTGATAATCATCCCAACGATATTCTTTGGGCGCTTCTTTTGCTCATGGGTGTGTCCGCTTGGCATATTAAACCAGTGGGTAAGCCATCTGTTTAACAAGCGCCGCGCCGTCGATGACTACAGAACTAACGCCTACAGGGATTCATACCGCGTTAAATACTACATATTAGCGGCGCTTGTTGTGTTGGCCCTCTGCGGTGCCCTGCAGATTGGTC
>JADFXZ010000262.1 GCA_015233265.1 Nitrospirota bacterium | reverse complement strand
GTCTCGCTGTGACCGGATCTTCCGGCCTTATGCTTCTTTGATTTGTGTCTTTTAGCCTTGCCCGTGTGGTATGGTTTAGCCGCCGCCATTATCTTTTCGTCGGCTATGGCGCTATAGTAGATGACAGGTTTGCCGTGAGATGGTCAAAAAATCGAAAGGAAATAAGAAATCTAAAATAACGAAGGCGCAAGCAGCCAACTCTAACAAGGGGAAATACAAGCAGGCATCTAAGTCAAAAGCTCCATGCCGGAGCGCCAGCAAGACCAGCAAATTGAGAAGCTGCACGGTTGACGGCAGCACCATCCCCAGTCTCAATCCAATCGCCTTGACAGACACAGAGGTGGCAAATAATGGAAATGTATAGAAACTATAAGGGTAAACATGTAGTGGTGGTGGGGCTTGCAAGAAGCGGTGTGGGCGCGGCTAATCTGCTTGTGAGGCTTGGGGCTTCAGTGACGGTTATGGACGTAAAAGGCCCCGATGAGCTTGCCCATTATATCTCAAAACTTGACCCTTCCGTTACGATTAAATTAGGGCGACATAACGAGGAAATCATAGACACGGCTGACACGGTTGTGGCAAGTCCGGGTGTGCCGTCCACAATTGCAATATTTAACAGGGCGCGTAGTAAGGGCATACGTGTATTAGGGGAGCTTGAACTGGCATATCAGGTACTTGAAGAACTGAGAAAGACCGGAGCGGCTGGATTCATGGCGATTACGGGGACAAACGGCAAATCGACCACTACGACACTGCTTTATGAGATATTGATTCACAGCGGATTTAACGCCATCATAGGCGGTAACATCGGCAAGGCCCTGACTGAGGAGATAAGCAAGCTGGTCGTGGACTTCGAGCGTCCGCGTGAGTTCGTAAGTCCGGACTTTATTGTTACCGAGGTGTCGAGTTTTCAGCTTGAGTCAGCCGAGAAGTTTAAGCCAAAGGTGGCGGCAATATTAAATGTCACCCCAGATCATCTCGACCGGCACAACACGATGGACGAATACCTTGACGCAAAGTGCAGGATATTTCAAAACCAGGACCAGATGAACTTCCTTGTGCTAAACGCCGATGACCCGCTCAGTCCTAAGATTGCCGCAAAGGTAAAGCCCATGGGGCCGGAAATACTCTATTTCAGCAGGAAAAAGATTGTCCGCGGGGCATACTACAACAAGGGCATAATAACATTCAACATACCTGAGCTTGAGGTGCTGACCCCAGAGCTTGTCGTACATGAGATGCCGGTGTTTCATACGAGTAATTTTAAAATCAAGGGTCTGCACAATATAGAAAACGCTATGGCGGCCTCTTTGATGGCCCTTGTCAGCGGATGCTCGGTTGCTGATATTTACGCCACGCTAACCACACTTAAGGGGCTTGAGCACAGGCTTGAGTTTGTGGAAGAGGTTGACGGTGTGAAGTATTTTAATGACTCAAAGGGGACAAATATCTGGTCTGTGGTGAAGTCTCTCGAGGGATTTGAAGACTCCATAGTGCTGATAGCCGGCGGCAGGGACAAGGCCGGGGATTTCTCGGCGCTCAAGGAGTTAGTCAGAGAAAAGGTCAAGGCGGTGGTGTTAATAGGCGAGGCGGCTGGCAAGATTAAGGAGGCCGTAAGCGGTATAACAGAGGTGCACATGGCAAGTTCGATGCAGGATGCCGTTTCAAGGTCACAGAAGATAGCAAGCTACGGTGATATTGTGCTTTTGTCACCTGCATGTGCGAGTTTTGATATGTTTAAGGATTTCGAAGAACGCGGCGTGGTGTTCAAAAACTCCGTGATGGGGCTGCCTGGCAAGCGGACTGCCTCTGATGAGGCCAGTGCTGCACCGGTGGGAAATTAGTGGAAGAGATTACAAATCATGTAGTTGAGCAAAAAGGGCAGTTTGACACCATACTGTTTGTGTCTATATTGCTGCTTATTTTCGTTGGCGTGTTCATGGTCTACAGCGCCACATCGGTTGTGGCGCCGTCCAAGACTGACAGCGCTGCTGCGTCTTTGACAGATATGCGGTATCTGAAGAAACACCTTGCCTCGATTATATTAGGGTTTGCCCTTATGGCGGTTATGTATAAGCTCAATGCCGAGACGTTAAAAAAGGCGGCGCTGCCGCTTTTGATTTGCAGCGCACTGTTGTTGATAGCGGTCAAGGTGCCGGGGATAGGGGCAACTGTAAATGGCGCCAGAAGGTGGATAAGGTTTGCCGGGATAACGTTTCAGCCCTCGGAACTGGTAAAACTGTCAATTGTGCTGTTTATGGCAAAGTACTTATCAGGGGAGTCATTTATACCTGATAGTGTGAAGTCATTTGCAAAGCCGATTGCGCTGATGCTGGTATTTCAGGGGATGCTTCTTTTACAGCCGGATTTTGGCTCTTCGGCGATAATAGGGATAATAACCTTTACGCTTCTGTTTTTGGCGGGTGTGAGAATAAAGTATATATTGTCATTGGGCGTGGTGCTGATACCAGTAGTGATTAAACTGATAATGGAGCCATACAGGTGGAAGCGCGTCACGGTGTTTTTAAATCCGTGGGAGGATGAGAAAAAGAGCGGTTTTCAGCTGATACAGTCATTTGTGGCACTGGGAAATGGCGGCCTAAACGGATTGGGGATAGGTAAAAGCACACAAAAGCTGTTCTTTTTACCGGAGGCTAAGACAGACTTCATCTTTGCAATCGTGGGTGAGGAGATGGGGCTTATTGGCGCTGCCTTTGTAGTGATGCTGTTTTTAATAGTCTTTATAAGAGGTATTGTTATCGTTAAGAGATTAAAGACAGGCTTTTATATGTACACTGCGGCTGGCATAATGCTGTTGATATCGATTCAAGCGGTGATAAACATGGCGGTAGTCTCGGGACTTCTGCCAACAAAGGGACTGCCGCTGCCGTTTATAAGTTATGGAGGCTCGTCGATGATATTAAACTCAGCCGCAATAGGGATACTGTTGAACCTCTCCGAAGGGGTGGTTACAGTCAGCAATGAATCCCCGGCAATCGACGCGGAGGCAGATTACAAGATTAACAGGAGAGAGGGAAGGATATTTAAT
>JADFXZ010000261.1 GCA_015233265.1 Nitrospirota bacterium | reverse complement strand
ATAGTTATAACCGTTTATCGGGTCCCGCCAAACTATATCCTGGCTGCCGGCGCCGTTGAAATCCCCAAGGCCAACTCTCGTCCAGTTTGACGACATGCCGACGCCGACTATGTAGTCGGAGATAGACTGAATCTGAGCCGAGCTCAGGGTCTTGAGGGCGGAGTTGCCAACCATTTGCGAAATTGTCGCTATCGCATTGGTTATTTTTGCGGCAGATGCGCCAATAAGCCGCGGGTCGGTTGTGGGTATTGTGTTATGGCAGGAAATACAGTATGTCGAAAACAGCATGCTGCCTGTGCTGTCCGCCTCTGCCATATACGTTGAAGTGAGAATTATCACGGCCATAAGCGCTGCTTCCAATATTTTACGATGTCGCATATTACCTCCTTTATTGCCTTATATTCTGACAGCCTTTTAGTCTTCTATTTGCTCGGATAGAAATGCCACTGCCCCCATTTGGCTGATTTGATCCAGCTGAGACTCGATATGGTCTATGTGTGCCTCCTCGTCTTCGAGAATATCCTCCAGCAGTTCCCCTGTGCCGTGGTCGCCCAGTTCAAAGCAGATCTTTATTGCCGCACGATATGACAGAATTGCCCTCTCCTCGGCGTCGTGATCATTGTGTAGTTGTTTTTCCACGTCGGCGCCTATGAGAATTTTGTTTAAGTTGCTGACAATGGGGATACCTTCGAGAAAAAGAATTCTGGCAATAAGTTTCTCCGCGTGTTTCATCTCGTCGATGGCGCGTTTTTCCACTTTCTTGTGCAGGCGTTCGTAGTCCCAGTTTCTGCACATCTCCGCGTGAACTACATACTGATTTATTGCCGTCAGCTCATCGGCAAGTAAGGGATTTAACAGCTCAACAGTCTTTTCGTTGCCTTTCATTGTTACCTCCTTTTTAAATAAGTGGTTAGTGTTTGATACCTCATACTAAGTTGCATTCATAGATATAAGTTGATTGTCCTTATTCTGTCATTCCAGCCTTCCGCAGCAATGACAGAATTACTCATATGTCTGCTACCTAGTATCAGCATGTGCCCATTTATGTAAACTAAAAGAACTTATCCAGTTCTTTGAGAGCGCTTTTCATAAGAAACACCTGGTTGACAAGCGGGAGATCTTTCAGTATAGATATTCGATCTTCAAAAGTTGGCTTGTCATTGATGTAGATAATTCCTGTTGGGATTTTGTCGTCCGTTTCAACAGCCAGCTTAAATGCCTCCGCACGGTTGCGTGGATTGTAGGATTCGTCCAGCCGGTAGACCCTCTCCGTGTACCACAAGTAGGTGTTTAGCTTATTAAACGTAACGCAGGGCTGAAGTATATCCACAAGCGCAAATCCTCTGTGGCTGATGGCCTCTTTCATTATAGACTTGAGAAAGGCGCTATCTGCGGCATATCCACGCGCCACAAAGCTGCAATCCAGAGCAATTGCCAACGCCATCGGGTTCAGCGCAGAGGCGTTAGCGCCAAAGGGCTGAGTCTTCGTTACAACTCCCTCTTTGGTGGTTGGTGAGGCCTGGCCCTTTGTAAGACCGTATACTTGATTGTCATGTACTAAAAGCGTAACGTTTATGTTTCTTCTTATCGCGTGAATAAGGTGGTTTCCTCCCTCGCCGTAACAGTCTCCGTCACCGGATATTACTATTACCGGCATTTCATGGTTGGCAAGGCGTATTCCTGTAGCAGGGGGCAGGGCGCGTCCATGCAGGCCGTTAAACGTATTGCATTTCAGATAATGCGGCAGTTTAGCCGCCTGTCCTATGCCGGAGACTATTGTAAACTTATGCGGACTTATCTCAAGCTCAGAAAGGGCGCCTTTCAATGTCTCTAAAATCGCGAAATTACCGCAGCCCGGGCACCACGCGGCCTCCTGAGCTTTATAATCACTTAACGCAATCATTTATCTCTCCTATCAGACCATCGAGCAAAAACGGCCTTCCATCGTAATGGTTAATGTTGTGGCTGAACTTATAACCAGTCTCTGCGTGCATGAGATAGCTAAATTGTCCGGTTGCGTTATTTTCCACGCAGATTGTTGCCCTGGCGCCTGAGAGTATCTTCAGATAATCTAATTTTTCGGTTAAGGGAAACGGGTATATCTCAGAGAAATGAAGCATGGCTATCTTGTGTTTGCCGCCGAGTTCCGTCACAGCCTCTTTTATAATCCCATAGGTAGAGCCCCATCCGGTTACCACTATCTCAGGATTCTCACTTCCATAGAAAAGGGGCGGCTCTATTTCTTTTTGTATGAGGGGGTGCTTTTTTAAGACCCTCTTGCCTACCATTTTCACACGCGTATCGTCGCCCTTGACCTGCCCACTATTGAGCTTCACAAAGACAACTTGGAAGAAAACGGCATAATAGTCTATGACGCAGAGTTCATCAAGAAAACATTTACCGGCCCAGAATACCTAAACGTACCGTTCGATAAAATAGCCATAGACCACGGCGGGGACAAGATTATGTCAAACGCGGCGGCCATAGGGGCTGTGCTTGGCATGCTGAGGCTTGAGATGACTCTGCTTGAGGAGATTATCCGCGAGAATCTAAAGAAAAAAGGCGGCGATATAATCAAGAGAAACGCCCTTACCGCTAAGGCCGGATATGATTACGCAGTCAACGCCTGCACCAAATGCGCCTTTTTCCCTCATATACAGGACAAACGCGGCAATATGCTTATCGACACCGCGCAGGCCGTAGGGCTTGGGGCGGTTGTCAGCGGCTGCAAGTTTTACTGTGGCTATCCGATGACCCCCTCTACGTCCGTAATGAATTACATTGCGTCAAAGGCCCATGAGCATTCCATAGTAGTGGAGCAGACGGAGGATGAGATAAGCTCAATCAACATGGCGCTTGGGGCATCCTACGCTGGTGTGAGGGCGATGACCGGAAGTTCGGGCGGCGGGGTTGCCCTGATGGCAGAGGGGGTGTCGCTGGCTGGTATGGCGGAGCTGCCGGTTGTAATTACCGTAGCCCAGCGTCCGGGACCTGCCACGGGGCTGCCCACGCGCACGGAACAGGGAGACCTGTTGTTTGTCCTGCACACCGGT
>JADFXZ010000260.1 GCA_015233265.1 Nitrospirota bacterium | reverse complement strand
TCAACGATATGGTAAAAAGGCTTGGCTGCGGGCTGAGCGCCCCGTTTATGACGCTCATCTTAATTGACAAGTCACCTTGTACAAACGGCGAGCTTTCTATTTTTTTCCTTATCCTCTCGGCCACAATAAGCCCATGCGTTACATCGGTATCAGGCAAGACAACGGCAAACTCCTCACCGCCATATCTAAACGCAAGGTCGTGTTCCCGAATGGAGTCCTTAATGCTCTGGGCCGCGCTCTCAAGCACAAAGTCCCCCACTATGTGTCCATAGGTGTCGTTTACACGCTTGAAATCATCGAGGTCTATCATCAGAAGTGAGATGCTCTTGCCGGTTATATCAGCACTTGCTAGCTCCTTCTCTATGGTATAGCTGAAATGCCGCTTTGTGTATAAACGTGTCAGCTCGTCCGTTATGGCCATCGAATAGAGGTGTGAATTCTCGAAGGCAATGGCGATATGACCGGCAAGCGCTCGCAGAAGCTCAACCTTTTTGATTATGAATGGAACGATAGTCTTTTTGGCGTTAATCAACGCCAATGGCTCACCAGACTTTTCAATGTTTACGTATATCTCTTTTTTATCACGCGATAATATAAAATTGCTTAATTTTCCCTCTATCCATCGATTAATCACACCTATGAACGGGTCATCGGCCTCGATTTTTCTTCGGACAATCACATCTCCAGCCAATGGTTTGGTATACACACTGTACTTGCCGCCTCGTTTTGGGGTGACGATAGATACCTCTTCGGCCCTCATGCATTCGATGAAAATATCGACGACTATGGTCTTGAGTTCTTCGAGGTTAATCGTCTTGCTGAGCTTGTCAACCATTGAATACAGGACATTGACCTCCTCGCTTTGGTTGATAATTTCGGCAATGTACTGATTTATTTTTCTGGACAGAAGCGGTATAAGCAGCATCAGACAAAACACCCCGGAGCCGATTATCAGCAGCTCCATTTTCAGCGTAAGCGCCTTGGAGCGTTCAAAAGTGCGGTCAACGATGAGCTTGCCGTTTATATGCGCCGAGCCGTGGCAGGCATAACACTGGGGTTCATTCGAAATGACGGAGACATTTCTGAGGACTTCCACACCATCTTTGTTTTTCACTGTCATGGTGTAATGCAATGGGCGGCCATTTTTAGACTTGTGGCAGTTGAGGCAAAAGGCGTCCTTGTCCTTATCGTACACTATCTTACCAACATCGGCGGGGTTGGTTGAATAAGCGGCTTGCCCCTTGTTGTTCAATATCATGATGGAGGAAATCGAATCCTTGTCACTTACGATTTGCTCAATTGCCTGCTTGAGATAGGGGGAACGCGTCAACATCAAATGCCTCAGGCTGGATTCGATTACGGCACTCAGCTCCTGAATATCACCCTTCGTGTCTTCAAAACTCTCATCCCTCACTAAAACGACTACAAGAGCTGTCACAAACACGAAATAAGCGCTCAGAAACCCCAGAAGCCCAAACAGTATCTTCTTTTTTAGAGTATACGTCCAATCCGCGCTTATTTTTTTATGAGTCTCTTCCAAAATACCATTATCTCAGACGGCTCTCAAGCCATCTTTTAGGTTGCAGGTGACTCGGTCAACCCCTGGAACAAGCCAGCAATCCTTGACATATTAAATCTAAGGGAGCCAACGGCATTATCGGGATTCTGCATGATTGTCTTCTTAGCCAGCACGGCTGAGTCCATCGCCTCGGTCTCGTTTTGAAGGGATGTGGCAAGCGTATCAAGGGCCGGCAGCTTGGAAGCGCTGATTCCTAAAGTATAGGCCTCAGAAGCCGTGCTCCCGCTGTCAGGAGTTTTTTCAGTCGTTATTCTGGCAGACGCCGTTGACGCCTGTTTGGCATTGTCATTAGTCTTTGAATTTCCGACGGCAATTCCTCCAGAAATACCTACAGGGCCTTGCCCAATTGTCATCACAATACCCCCTTTATATATTTTTTATTCTATAAACTAAATATAGCACAACAGCTGAAAATAATCAAGTTCACGCTGGCAAGTCCGACAAAAAAATTTCACATCAGAGCAAACGCGGACAACCCCCTTGTGACAGCGCTGAAGATGAAGGACTCCTAACTGAAAAAAATGAAAAGGCAAGGGAACACCTCCCTTGCCTTTCTGAGCCCGCAGCCTAAATTGCGGCAGTTTCTTATGAATGGTTGGCCAAAACTACTGCTGTAAACGTGCCGCCACCTACTGTGGTATCGTAATACGAGCAAAGATAGTGACCAGTGTTAACGGCGGCTACGTATAAAGAGTACTTAATGGTAGTCAATAAAAAGTAATGATATGAGCCGTCTGTGAACGTACATGTCATATTGCCATTTGTGTCTGTTGCTGAATAGTCCCATTCACACTTCTTAACATTTCCACAATACCATCCAGTTGTTGCAAGCGGCACTGAGGAATATGCCTTGTCTACCCCTGTTCCCACTCCATCGGCAAACGCCATTCCTGCCATTAACACTACAAACACCATTACCAGTACAACTTTCTTCATTTGTTCTCCCTCACACACTTGTTTTTTACGTAGCCTGTCTTAAAAAGAAGGCCAGCACTCCCAACTCCTTTCTATCGGCTGTAAAAAAAGAAAACTATAGTATCTTTTTATGCTCGTTAGAATTATATTTTATGAAACAACTACATTAATTGAATATATTAAGATGCAAATTTTGCGTTAATGACGAATGTAGCGGGGACGGGCTGTTTTAACTCCAAGAGCGCCGATTTAATAATATCATAGAGCGCTTTCTGAACATAATAAATGAACACGTCTGAGGTCTTTCTGTTTATATCCCATCCGCCGTTTGGAGCAATCCCAGGAGCAATCCCAATTTTAGTGAGTTTCTCTACTGCATCCTTAGGCGGCAGCTGTTTCCCTAAAGCGAGTTGACCGGCAAGGGCAGCAGCAAACTCGCCCTCTGTAGTGTTGTCACTTGTCTTAGGGGCGTCAAACGACACATTTATGGGGCCAAACGGGGGCATCAACAACTGAGGCATCAACGTGGGAGGTGGTTCAATATTAAACTTTTTGGCAAGCCCCCTTA
>JADFXZ010000259.1:705-3084 GCA_015233265.1 Nitrospirota bacterium | reverse complement strand
GGCCTCTGCCGGATTTCCGCAAGAGTATTCGTCTATCAATTTTGGTGTTAAGTAGCCCAAGACGGCACAAAACGGCATTATGCTCAGCATAACCATAAATGAACTCTCAGACAGGCGAGGGTCGTTCAAC
Source organism: Nitrospirota bacterium (assembly GCA_015233265.1). Taxonomy (GTDB): domain Bacteria; phylum Nitrospirota; class Thermodesulfovibrionia; order Thermodesulfovibrionales; family Magnetobacteriaceae; genus Magnetominusculus. The sequence continues at coordinate 2,954 of JADFXZ010000259.1, read as the reverse complement.
AGCACCGGCAAACAGGAGACCACGGCAAGCGTTGCGATAAGTTTTGTCTCGTCAACCACGGCCACACCCTCAGCCAGATGTTTTCTATAGTAGTATGAACCCACCCATGTCGCACCCAGATAAACGGCGAGTATGGCAGCAAAGGCATATATGGTATTGCCAAATATAATGGCATATGCCCGTACCCAGACCACCTCCATCGCCATTGAGGAAAACCCCGTGCTAAAGAGTATCACAAGGGTCAAAATGGGACGTCCCACTGGTGTTGATGGTGTTGGCGCGGCTTCCACGTTGAGCCCTATGGCCCTATGGCGGGTGCCGATTACAATACTGGTCAGGGCAATGGAGAAATTCAACAGCGCAGCCACATATGACGACACCCTAAAGCCCAACACCTCTACCAGCACGTATGCCGTGAGCAGTGTTCCAGCTATTGCCCCAAGAACATTTGCCTGATAGAGAAAGCTGAAACTCTGAGTATTAGTCTTTTGAGTCTCCCTGATAAAGGCCATCATAAAGGGGAATGTCAGGCCCATCATCACGCACCATGGCAGCATTGCCGCGGCAACAATTGCCCCCGAATACAACAAGTAACTAAATGAGTTCATCTGCTCTATGTCAAATAGAAGCCGTGTGCCACGTGAAAATAATAATGGAACCATAAATGCCCCGGCGCCGATTAACAATTCCACAGCAGAGTAATAGTATATCGCAGAGATTCTGGTAATGCGTGTAAGCGGCCCAATAACCCTGCCACCGGCATAAGACCCAACGGCAAGGCCAAGCATAAATACCGAGATAACAATAGATATTACCGGTGTGATGATTCCATAGGCTGCAAACGCAAGGCGCAGCCACACCACCTGATAGAGCAGCCCACAAAATCCGGATACAAAAAAAAGCAAGTATAGTACGGCGTTTAGTTTTTTTGTCATTGCCACAGTTAATTATAATCGCACCTTATCGCGACACTAATAGCACTATAACATAATCTATCGCCTGTAAACAAATCCCGCATTGATTAGATCAGAGCAAACGCATTTGAAAAAAAGCAGAAATTGCCTATGTAAGAAGTCTTCCTTGTTCCTTGCCGTCATTCCGGTTTGTTCGGAATCTTTCCCTCACGTGGGAGTTTAATGATTTGTGCATATTCTGAGGCATTAAGCGCAGATTCCGGACAAGCCGGTCTGACGGACTAGGGCGGCTGTGAGTATTGGGGTGCTCATTTTTTGCTAATGCGATTGCCCTGTTGATTTAAATGGCAATTTGACATTCTCCCTATAAAGATATAATATACATTTGACAATGGGTCAACTAGATAGAAAAACTACCGTAATTCTATGCTGCGTGTTATTAATGGGCATGTTTTTTTATTTGTACGGGCTTAATAGCAGGTTTTTATGGGAAGACGAAACCGTAACCGCCAACCTTGCCGTTAATATTCTGAAATACGGGATCCCTCGCGGAGATGACGGCACAAATCGTCTGATCTTTAGCAGCCCCAACGACCTCGATAAGGACTCCATGTGGGTGTTTTCGCCGTGGCTGAGTGAGTATATAACGGCTGCCTCGTTTGCCCTATTAGGCAAGAGTGAATTTTCTGCGAGAGTGCCGTTTGCCGGTCTGGGATTTCTGTCCGCAATATTTTTATTTTATATTGTCTGGGACTGTTTTAAAGACAGGCAGCTGTCACTGATAACACTGCTCTTACTTTTAACGAATGAGGCGTTGATTCTGCACTGCCGCCAGTGCCGGTACTATGCGATTTCTTTCTCTATGCAGGTATTATTTATTTACGCGTTTTATCTGTTGTTACAGAGAAAGCGCTTTGGCATAGCCCTCATGGTGACAGCCATTACCGCCCAGTGCTATAGTAGTTATCTGTTTGTTCCTGGCAATCTGCTGCTTGCAGCGGCAGCTGGCATTGCCTTCAGGAAAAAATACCCCGGGATGTTCCGGGATTTGACAATTGCAGGCGTTGCAGTCCTCTCCCTTGCCCTGATATGGGTTATATATGCGCGCCTTTGGGTAGAGTCCATATATGTTAGCAGTGATATTTTCCATCATAGGCTGCTTTTTTATATTATGGAAATCAATATGACGATGTTTCCGCTGTTGATGCTGCCGCTTGTCATCTTTTTCAAAAGAGGTGATTTTGCCGTTAATAGCATCTCTAAAGACATGATTTATTTTATGTTTGCCATGATACCATCGCAGTTTTTATTTATATTGAAATATCAATCGTTTTA
>JADFXZ010000259.1:0-574 GCA_015233265.1 Nitrospirota bacterium | reverse complement strand
GTCCTGTGTTTGACAAATCTGATTGGCTATGCCGGGCTGCCTCTGTTTAAAATCACGAAACACCAGTCAGCCAATATTAAGTTTCAAAGACCGACATTTACTCTCAAGAATATATTCATGGAGCGAATTACGCCGTATGTCAACCGTTCTGAGGAGTTGCTGACATTTCTCGATGAGAACTCTAAGCCGGGGCAGACACTGCTTGTCGCTGGATATGGCTCTGACTTTCCCGTCATCTACTACACAAAGTTAAAGGTAATCAGGGTTGAACATGCAATAACGCAATCGATGGAAATGCCGGATTGGATTTTCCCACAAACCGTCTCAGGCATAAACGAATACTTTAACAATAAGAGGTTATCTATCGATATAGCCGCAATTGCTGAGTTTCTCAAGTCAAACTACGATATGATAAAGATAGAGGTACATGACTCCAGTCCGGTGGGAAGCGTGCCGGAGCCGGACGTATACGAGTATTTTACGGCGCCTGACAAGATAAATGTAATTGCCTTTAAAAGAAAGGCTCTATAGATTAAAGCGGCACGTATCTCAAGTATCAGTTGAGGTTCCTCTT
>JADFXZ010000091.1 GCA_015233265.1 Nitrospirota bacterium | reverse complement strand
TGCAGGGCAGGAAGTCATACGGCGGGACTGGTGAGGTGCAACATCAGATAATGATAATTCGTGAGAAGATCGACAAGGGATGGCCCTTTGAATCAAAAGAGGAAGGAAAGAAGGAATGAGAAGAATTATAGCAGTTGTGGCAGCGGCAATGTTGACGTTCGTCTTAGTATCGTGCGGCCATAAGGGCCCGCCCACGCTTAAAGAACAAGGGCAGCATGAAAGAAAGGAGACACCTCCGCAGAAACCGCTGGAGGAGTTAAGCCCGTACAGCGAAGACACAGAACACTTGACAACCCAATAATACATAAGGTGCACAGAACAAAGGGGATATTAACGGCATGAAAGAGACAATCCTTAAAATAGTAAGCGAGAGTATCGCCGTAAAAGAGAGATTTTTTAATGAAAACGCGGACAAGGTCGCCGAGGCAGCCAGCGTCATTGCAGAGGCCTTCAGTAAGGGCAGAAAACTCCTCTTGTTTGGAAACGGGGGTTCATCAAGTGACGCCTCACACATAGCAGCCGAATTCATTAACAGATTCAAGCGCGAACGCCCTGGCCTTCCAGCCATCGCTTTGAATACAGATATGGCAGTGATGACCTCAATCGCCAACGACTACGACTTTTCGGACGTCTTTGCCCGCCAGCTCAAGAGCATCGCAGACGCGGGTGATGTTGTGATTGCCATAAGCACAAGCGGCGGCTCGAAAAATGTACTAAAGGCAGTTGAGGCGGCCAAGAAAAAGAAACTCACTGTGATTGCCTTCACTGGTGCTAAGGGGATAAAATTCGCGGAGAAAGCCACGATTGCCTTTATTGTGCAAACTGAGGACACGGCGCGCATTCAGGAGACTCATATAACGATTGGACACGTAATATGTGAGCTTGTCGAATCGATTCTGTTTGAGTTTCCAGCGAAGAAGACAAAAAAAGCCGTGACCGCGGCTCAGCCTTAGCGCATCGCATGTGATGTCCACCACAGCAATCGGCATCGACCCGGGCAGTATCGTCTGCGGCTATGGAGTGCTGAGAAAGGAAGGTAAATCCATAGTCTATGTGGCGTCGGGCGAGATAACCATCCCCAAGGGGCAGCCGCTTGCCGCGAGATTGCGCCGCGTGTTTGCGGGGTTGACAGAGGCGATTCAAACATATAGACCTGATGAGGCCGTCGTAGAGAAGATATTCTTTGCCAGCAACATAAAGGCCGCCCTCAGCTTGGGGTACGCCCGCGGTGTGGCGTTGCTTTCGGCCCCCATGGAAGACAGCCCCGGGGTTTAATACAGCCCGCTGGAGGTAAAAAAGGCTCTGACTGGCTATGGCAGGGCAGAGAAATCCCAAGTCATGGCCATGATAAAGGCAATCTTAAATATTGACGAGGCACTCTCACCAGACAGCTCCGACGCCCTTGCCCTTGCCCTTACGCACCTAAACATCTCTGGAATGGGACTATATGGAAGCACAAGACATTAAGGCGCTGCTTGACGGGTTTTATTCGACGTTTAATTTTGGGCAAAGGGTGCTCAATGACCCCATTGAATTCCCGCGCCGCTATACACTGCGCCAGGATATTGAAGCGGCCGGCCTGGCAGCGGCCTGCCTTGCCTACGGGAAGGTCAGCCTGTTTAAGCCGGTAATTGAGAGGATTCTCTCGAAGATGGGGGCATCCCCTGCAGATTTTTTGCACCAGTTTGACGTAGCACGACATGCAGGGCTATTTTCTGGGATTTCGTACAGGTTTAATAAAGAGGCTGACATTACAGCCTTTATTTACATCTTACACCGGGCGGCGGTAACGTATGGCTCGATAAAAGACGCCTTCATGGCGGGCTTCAACGGCTCGATATATGAGGCGCTGGGGAAGTTTTCAACTTACATGCTGTCAGTAGATACGACGGCCGTTTATGGCGGCAATGTCAAGCCAGCAGGGCTTTGTCAGCTCTTTCCATCGCCTTTTAAGGGCGGGGCGTGCAAGCGCTTTAATATGTTTCTTCGCTGGATGGTCAGAGACGCTGACATTGATCTTGGCATTTGGCCGGAGATCCCCAAAAGCTCGCTCGTCATACCCCTCGATACTCACATTTCGAGAATCTCGCGGTGTATAGGCCTGACAAAGAGAAAGGGCAACGGCTGGAAGACGGCGGTGGAGATAACTGAAGCCTTAAAACTCATGGATCCCGAGGACCCGCTTAAATATGACTTCGCACTCTGCCACCACGGCATATCCGGGGGCTGCCGGGCGGTACGCGATGAGCACACCTGTAAGACATGCGCCATATTCGCCGGATGAGCCGCACCGCTTCGAAGGAGGCTCAGGGCTTGTCCCGGCGCCTCTGCCGCTGCAATAACTCAACGGCCGCTTTCATATCAGCCGCCGCGGCGTCTTTGTCTCCAGATTTCTCATAGGCCATCGATCTGTAATTGTAGGCGTCAATCACGAGGCCCTCATCTATTGACAACTCAATGACCTTACTGAAATCAGACAGCGCCTTGTCGAAGGCCGCTCGTTGCAGCAAGAGCTGGCCGCGATTCAAATAAGCATGAACATTGTTTGGATTAAGCTGCAATGACATGTCAAAGTCTTTGAGCGCTGAGTCTCTATCGCCCGTTATGTTATAACAACGCCCCCGGTCATTGTAGTAATTGGAAAGGTCGCTGTTCAGACGTTTTAAAGAACGAACGCCATCACTGTCATGGTCGTCGAATTTTCCCATACCTCTTATCTCTTTAACCTCTTTAGAAGTGGCATTGATAGTTTATACCATTTTCACAGGGATTTTAACCAGCATGGTCTGGGCAAACTCATTTGAAAAAAGAAGCAGAAAGTGACGAGGCGCTATGTTGCCGAGGGCTTCGCCCGGCTTATGACAAAGTATGGCGCAGAGTCTATAGGGGCATCTTCCTCTTCACGATGTACAAATGAAGAGAACTCTCTGGTTGCAAAACTTGTCCGCGCAGTATTCGTTACCAACAATGTCGACAACTGCGCCCGAGTCTGAGACGCCCCAACTGTGGCCGGTCTGGCCACATCACTTGGAGCAGGGGCGGCCAGTAATTCTTCTAACCAGATTAGCGGCGCGGATATGCTGTTTATTTTTTTTGGCTCAAACACTACGGAGGGCCACCCGATTGTCTCGCTGCATGTAAATAAGGCGATTCGCAACGGTGCTAATTCCCGACTGGCGGCAAGGCACGTTTTATTGCCCTTGAGCATAAAGGGAAGGGTTCAGTCCTTCCCTTTATGCTCTGGTAAATTCGACGCCTTTTTAAGCCTCAAATTTCTGACAATTAATATTCACTTGATTTATTAACGTATCTCTTGCTACTATCGACTCTAGTGAGGATATTAATTTATGAATAAAGTTTCTGAGGCGGCAATACGCGGCATTAAAAGGGGTTTTGGCTGACTACCGTCAAATGGCCTGGTCAAGGTTCACCAGCTGAGGAGACTTATCCTGTTCAACCAGTTGTTAACTCTTTAACACATAGTCATTCCTCAGCGTTAAGCATAGGCTGTTTCGGCCTTGCTATCGCAAATTACCGAATTAACGCAGAGGAATTATGTCAACTGACTACAAAGAAATGTGGAACGACCTTGGGCTGAACATCGACGCCCACGACGGATTACTTGCCGTATTAACCAACGCCTACAAGGACATCTACCTGTCACAGAAAAACCGTCCATCAGCAATGGGATATTTCGATTTTGTAATTTCCGAGGTGCATGGTCTAAGAATCGAGGAGTTAATTAAGGCAAAAGAGCTGGGCAAAAAGGTAATAGGCACGTTTTGTATATTTGTGCCTGAGGAACTTATTCTTGCAGTGGATGGCGTGTGCATAGGGCTATGTTCCGGGGCTGAGGTTGGAAGCGATAGTGCTGAGACACACATCCCGCGAAACACATGCGCGTTGATTAAATCCTTTATTGGATTTAAGATGAGCGGCCTTTGTCCGTATGTCGAGACAACTGATTTGATAGTGGGCGAGACAACCTGCGACGGCAAGAAAAAGGCATACGAGGCATTTGGCAAGATCACCGGCAAGGTCTATGTCATGGAAGTCCCGCATAAAAAAGATGATGCGGACAAGCTCTTGTGGAAGCAGGAAATAAGGCAATTCGCCGAGAAACTCCAGGCAGTTGCCTCAAAAGATATTACAGTCGAAAAACTCAGGCAAGCCGTCAGAGTTGTCAATGAAAAGAGACTGGCGCTGCAGAGATTGTCGAATCTCAGGGCAAACGACCCTGCCCCTATCTCTGGACTTGACGCGCTGTTGATAAACCAGATTTCATTCTTTGACGACCCCGTTCGCTTTACAGCAAAACTAAACGAATTGTGTGATGAGCTTGAGCTGCGTGTAAAGGCGGCAACTGGAGTTGCCCCTAAGGGTGCCCCCAGGGTGATGATAGCCGGGTCTCCAATGGCAATTCCGAACTGGAAGCTGCACGCCGTTATCGAAGGCTCAGGCGCGGTTGTAGTGGGTGAGGAGGCGTGTGTAGGTGAGAGAAACTACAGGACTTTACTTGATGAGACATTTGACACTGTAAGCCAGGCCCTTGACATGATAGCAGAGCGATATTTAACGATAGACTGCGCGTGTTTTACGCCGAATGACGACCGGCTTGACAATATCAAAATAATGGCAGAGAAATTGAGAGCTGACGGCATAATCCACTACGCCTTGTTGTTCTGTACGATTTACATGATGGAGTCTTATAAGGTGGGCAACTCGCTGAAAGAACATGATATACCGTTTTTGCGTATCGAGACCGATTACTCGTTAGAGGATATGGGACAGTTAAAGACGCGGGTTGAGGCATTTCTCGAGATGATAAAGGGGGTGTGAGGGGTTGAAACGCGGCGGTATCGATATTGGTTCGCGGTTTGTAAAGTACGCGGTGATCAACGGCAGCGGCGCCATGTCCTTCTATAAAAAAGAGACAGGGCATAATCCTCTGTCAGTGTGCAGGCAGTTAATAAATTCTGATAAACCGGACATACTCACGGCAACCGGTTACGGCAGATGCCTGATGGAGGTGTCCGATGACACACAGACAATAACCGAGATAAAGGCGGTGGCAAGGGGGGCTAAAGAGGTATTCCCCAGCTGCCGCACCGTGATTGACATAGGAGGACAGGACACAAAAGTTATTAGTCTTAGGGCAGAGGGCGGGGTAGGGGCATTTGAGATGAATGACCGCTGCGCTGCCGGAACCGGACGGTTTATGGAGATTATGGCAAAGGTACTGGGTTACTCAATCAGTAATTTTGGTATGGACAGCCGCAGTGACAATGCTCATAGTATCTCCATAAACAGCATGTGCACAGTGTTTGCCGAATCGGAGGTAATTACACTTATTAATAAGGGTGTAGAGCGCGAGCATATCGCCCGGTCTGTGCACATGTCTGTAGCACAGAAGGTGATAGCCATGGCAAAGCGGATTGAAGTAAACGAGGCGATTGTTTTTGCTGGAGGATGTGCAAATAACCGGACTCTGGTAGGCATACTTGAAGCTTATTTCCAGAAGCCGGTGTTCATACATGAATCTTCGGAGATGCTTGCCGCCTTGGGAGCGGCGCTTTATGAATAGGAAAGAGTTGATATGGCAGCGTTATAAGCCCCTCTAAGGCAGGACTGTGCCCACATGACCCAAAAAGAGAATGTTGGATATTTTTTCAGCCTTTATTTACAGAGGTTAATATTCACGGTAAATTTATTCTCCATCAAGCACATACCGTAGAAGCTGAGTTTTTTGACATACGCAAGTAGTCGAAGACCAAGCGGGTATTAAGCATAAGTTCCCGCATTTTTTGTGCTGCGCTGTGGACACGTTTGGACTTGATGATGCCGACGGCAAATCGTCGAAGACGAGTGATGTTTTCCGGGCCAAACCCAGTGCGTATGCGGCTGCGGTCTTCGTCGTAATTTGTGTTGCTAACGATGTAATCTGATACGGATAGATAAGATGGTGTATAATATCTCCTACAAATAAATCAATGCGGTTATTCTGGCGGGGTGGAGACAGAGCTTACAACAGTCTGGTCGTAACCACGCCGGAAATAACCGCCACCTTAGAAAAGGCCGTTAGGAGGCAGGATGAACGTAGTGTCATGTCAACCATCAATAGTCGGATAAAGGCGGCGTAGTTTTATCCTTGCGTCCTCGGTAGTAAATTGCCAGTTTACCTATGAGTTTTTGTTGTTTCTGGCTTTCTGCCATGCCGCAACCTCTTTCTTTACAATTTCTATGTTATCAATCCTTCTTTTCAGACACTGTCCCGTAAGTACATTCAGTTCTATCTCGGCCATATTCAACCAGCTTACGTGTTTTGGGGTATATACAAACTCAAACTTGTCCCACAAGGCTTTTGCCTTATCTGGAGGAAAAGATTCATAGAAAGACCCTGGGTGTTCAACGGCATATACAAAGGACTTGTGATAAGACGGGGGCAAGCGTGCGATAGTGGCTGTAGGCCATAAGATACTGGAGTTAATCTACACACTACTGACCAAGAAAGAACATTACATCGATCCTATCATCGATTACGAAGCGTTGATGGCAAAACGCAATGCTCCACGCTGGATACGAATGTTAAATCTCTTGGGGGTTGTATTCCCCGTCGCTTGCGACGTAACTGATGGTTATTCCTTATAGTAGATACCCCGCTGCTTGCGGCGGGGAGTTTCATTAAATATGGACATGTAAGGAAACAGGCGTAGATTCATCGCAAAAAAAACTGTCAAAGACGGTAGGGGGAGTTTTGTGTCTTAGTTGAGTAGGATTTTCACGGTAAAGCTAAATCCCCACAGACTAATGGCATTTGTGAGCGCTTTCACCGAACTATCCTTGACGAATTCTATAGTATAGCATTTCGTCAGAAAATATATAGTTCCATCGAAGAATTGCAGAAAGACCTTGATGTCTGGCTCTATGTGTATAACTACGAAAGAACTCATCAGGGAAAATACTGTTTCGGTCTTACTCCGATGGAGTGCTTCTCTAAAAACAAAAAACTTGCTCAAATTAAAATGATTGGGTATAATGATGAGTCTACATGCCAGACAGCCTGAGATTGTCTTACAATCAACAGACCCGATATTTTTGCTGCACTGTCAGACCTTATCGTGGTCATTACACATAATTTTGCCTCCCTTTGTTTTGATTATGCCTTGTGATAACAATTTTTGTGCGTTAGACCTTAACGGCTTAACGAAAACCATTTTGGCAGAATCCTTCATCGCCTCATATCCGTCTTTTGTGCGGCGAAATCCCCTTGTTTAACCAACATAAATCCAATTCGCCGCCTTGTAAATGCTTCCATAAAATCGTTTCGGATCTACGAACGTCTCCAGCAGCAATACTGGATGAGCAAATGCCTCCTGCCAATCCCCACATAGACGCTTCTGAGATATCGATAGAATCCTGGAACCTAATTTCGGCACATGGTATTGCGGCAAAATCACAAAACGACTGTTGTTCGTCAACAATTTCAAACTGGCATACTGATAACGGTGATCCCAACCTATCCACTCGTCGCGTGCTTTACATTTCCATGCAGCAGCAGAAAAACTTAAAAGCGCTACCCACTCTTGTCGCTATAGCGCTACATACCACAATGTCTGTCCTATCTTGGGCAGAAACCCGAGGTAATGATGCTCTTCCATCAGCTTTATATACTGCCCCTCTTCTGCCTTACGAACCGGACGCACTATTATCTCCTCTAAATCCACTTCTTCTTCTGCAACATTTTTTCTGTCCATGACATCTATGATACTATGCTCGATTTGCAAATGTCCAGTATTAATTGATTAATTGATTCAACTTGTCATATCTCGCTTTCTCTTCCAGAATAAATTCGCCGTGGGTTAATATTCCATTGACACCTAACGATAGTTTGTGATACGGTAGATAAGGTAGTATGTGCCGAAGTGGTGGAATTGGCAGACACGCAAGGTTCAGGGTCTTGTGGGGGCAACTCCGTGGGGGTTCGAGTCCCCCCTTCGGCATTAACAATATCTAACAATATCAATAAGATATAAAATTATTATGTAAAATATGCCGGTCAACAGGTGTTCAGCCGAGCTGGCATTAAGATCTTTAAATGATATAACTATCCACCCATTTTTGCAAATCTTATCAGGCGATTTTGCAAATTTATTCGATTCCGTCAATATCCTGACACATTCCGCATTAACTCACTACATCACTATCAATAATTCCTGATCAAAAGCTCGACCACCTTTCTCTTTTGGCTCACATGATAGGCTGTCTCGACATCCTCGATGGTAAACCCGCTATAGAGCCGTCTTATCTCAGCGACATTATTAATAGACATGATAAACTTGCCCTGTATCGACGATAGTACGTCTCTTAATTTCATAAAGTCGTCCCTATGGAAGATAGTCTTGCCATAATAGTCCTCACATCCGTAATACGGTGGGTCTATGTAGAAAAACGTGTGCGGCCGGTCATATTTCTCGATAAACTTTTGATATGGCAAATTTTCTATTGATACCCTTGACAGCCGTAAGTGTATTTCGGACAATTCCTCTTCCAGCCTGAGAAGGTTTATGCGGGATTTCTTTACCGTGGATACGGCGAAGGTCTGCTGGTGAATCTTGCTTGCAAATCCAGTCTTCAGCAGATAGTAGAAGTGCTTGCGCCGGAGCAAACCGACCACTCATTCCGGAGCATGCCGACCAGTGATTC
>JADFXZ010000258.1 GCA_015233265.1 Nitrospirota bacterium | reverse complement strand
GTTGACAAATCATGGGGATTTTCCTATAAATACCGTCCATATCCGGTGAAATCGAGACATTGCCGCCCCCTTGCACCGCCTCCATCAGTACCTCTAGCGGAGGTATCATAGAGTTAAAAGCGCGCACCGCGGTGGCGTTGTCTTTAAGTGAGATACGGCTGATAAACGCCGCCTGAGCTTCAGAGACCTGTGTGGGGGGGTTTTCAGACAGAAACACGGCAATGTAGACATTACCGGCCTTCTTTATGGCGTCGGCAAATAGCTGGTCGTCATCCACGCCATAGAAGGACGACTCCGTATATAGTATATCGATAAACACTGCGTCAGCATCTGATAGATAGTCTATTATCGGGGCATATAGCCCTCGCGGCCACGGCCAGTTTACCGCTACCTTACTCTGGGCGTCGATGCTTGTCTGGTCAATCTTTACTATAACGATATTATCTGCAACAGTAGCAGGGTTTAAATACCGGCAGTATATGTCATACGCCTTTAGTTCGAAGTAATCAAGGGCCCCGGATAAATACAATATCATGGAAAAGAAGAATGTCACAGCGGTCAGTATGGCGAGTTTCTTAGTCATTACGCGCGCATCCTCTCAGGACTAGTCTGTGATTTTCTCTTGCCCATCGTGCGGCATATATTTTTCAGCCACCTCGTCTCTGAGCCTTTCCCACACGGCGTCACCCACTGGGGTTAGCGCCTCGGCCTTTTCTACCTCAGGCCATCTGGTCTTTGGTAGCTTAGTGTAGATGACAAAGCAGCGCCGCACACCCTCGATTTGTGCCGGAGTATATTGTGGCATGTTCAGCAGTGTTGGTCTAGTGACCGAGCGGGCGATTGTGCCGGGGGGGATATAGCCCTGCTCCTCCGCTATCTTTCTTAGTGGCGTGCCGTGAAATGGGCTGAATGAATAGGCGTTCATGCTGTCGGCGTGGATATGCCGGTTGAGTTCAATTGTGTCAAAAGTCAGCTCCCGCGTCTCGAATGGAAATCCCATGATATTATTTACGCTAAACGGGACGCCGACTTCGTTAACTGTGGCGAGGGCCTTTATTATCGTGTCATTTTTGACGCTCCGGTGGATGACGCGCCTTCTGAAGTCTTCGTTGCCGTGTTCTATGCCAAAGGCCATTCTAAACATGCCCACCTCTGAGAGCTTCTTTACGCGCTTATAGGTGACGGTCTCAGGGCGCGTCTGGCACCAAAAGGGTATCTTAAAATCCGAGTACATCTCGATAAAGGCGTCAAACTCGGCCTCTGAATACGCAAAAAACGTATCTGCCCAGAAGTAAAATGCCTCGGCGTTGTAGTTATCCCGAAAATGGATGATCTCCTGTCTGATCTTATCGAGGCGCTTCTTGCGAAAGAATCTCGAGCCGGTCTCATCCCTGTATTTATATGTCTGAGACGGGGAGTTGCAATACGTACACTGGTACGGGCAGCCGCGGTGAGTCTCAAGCGGGAACATACGCCACACCCTGCCCTGCATTGGCCTGTAGAGGCGTCCTTCGGGGAATATCGACAAGTCGAGCATCGGGTTTTCATTCATATCTACAGCCACGCCCATGGTGTTGCGCCTTATGTTACCATTTCGCTTTACCCAAAGCCCGGGGATATCGTCGTACGCAAGCCCCCGCTCCATGCGCTCACAGAGATCCTTAATAACATATTCTCCCTCGCCAACGCAGACCATATCGACCTCCGGATGGCTCAAGACAAGCTCTGCGGCAAAGGTTGCAAATACACCGCCTACGAGAGTGGGAATCTTATAAACTGATGACAGTTCAAGCAGCCTTATCCCTATCGGGAACATGTCCTCTGTCGTGGACATCGCTATAAGATCAGGGGAAAACCCCTCTACGTGCCTTTTGTACGCCTCAAACAGGTCGTCTTCCTTAAATGTAATCTTTAACATCGTGTCATCGAAGGGGCGGACATTTAAGTTTTTTTCTTTTAGCTTGTCGCTGTTGAACTCGTTATCTTCGATATTAGGGTAGTCTGTGGCGTCAAAGAGCGATACGGTGTGCCCCTGTGCCTTCAATATCGACGAGAAAAGGGCAATGGCCGGTGGAAGCATATTCATTCCCCTGATGTTTGGGTATATTAACGGTACCTTCATTGCTTCCCCCTTTTTAGTTATATTATTTTGGCTTCACAGCAGAGCGTATCCCCGCGGAATGTATCTGCCATCAGCCTTAGAAACCGCTCGTTCATCTCATTAAACATCTCGTTCATGCCTGTCTCAAATTCGCTGTCACCGCTAAAGAGGCCGGTCCCCGTAACCGCCTCAACAAATGATCTCTGCGGCACCCCCTTAAAATACCAATTCAGGTAGTTATGCAGTGTGTACTCATGCCGGCAGCTCAGCTCACAGATCAGCCCGGCCTTTTGCATTAATAGAGCCAGTGTCTCTGGCGTGAAATAATAAAAATGCGCCTTGTGCCAAAAAAACTTGTTAAAGGCCGCTTTATTGCGCTCAGGCAGATAGTGATTGAGCGCCTCATCGGCATTCGGCACCTCTATATACATCATGCCGCGCTCACTAAGCAGGGATTTCAGCCTTTGCAGTGTCGCAAAGGGGTTATTAAGGTGGTCAAGCGTGGCTATGGAGATAATCAAATCGAATCGCCTGCCGCCAAAGTCAATCTTCATAATGTCCTCGGCATAGGCCTCAATCTGAAGTGTGTTATTCATAAAATCGACGAATCCCTTATGAATCTCTATGCCCGTGACCGCCTTGACATGGGGCTTAATGCTGTAGAGGAGTTCCCCTGTGCCGCAGCCTAGCTCAAGCACTGTTATATTAGGACGAAGATAACCGGCAATCTGCCCAACAATGGGGGCGATGGTCTTGAGCCTGTCGTCGAAATGCTCCTGAGCCGATTGTTCCTTACCAGCGTCAAGGGAGTTGGTCTTTTGGTATATCTCGTTATAATACTGCGACAGTTCAGCAGCGTCCATCGAAATATCCTGAATGACAAGGCCGCAGTTAGAGCACTTACAAATCCGCCCCGGCCCCTCTCTAATTTCAGTGGCGATAAGCTCAAAGGCGCTCTGAGCGCATAGCTCACAAGTGGCTGTCATCTGTAATCGTCGCGTTCTTTCATT